>JAKSCW010000498.1 GCA_022360375.1 Balneolales bacterium | reverse complement strand
TTCTTTACTGATGATGTCCATATTGTCACGATGGGTATGCCAGTACTCTCCGAAAATGATGTTACCGTCTTCCCCTCGTGTGTGGTTAATGATGTTGATCATAGGTATATCGGTATTCTCATTCACAATCCAATGATCATCCAGTACAGCCGCTCCTTGTTCATTCAAAAATAAATCATTGTGCCCTTTTTCTTCGGCTATATTCCACAATTCATTCACTAAACTTGGTGCGTAATTCATGGAGAGTTCCTCTTTTGGAAACTGGGCAGTACTTGCTCCCACCATATCCAGCAAAATCCCGAAGCGGGGAGCATACCCTGGAACCGGGGGATTGTGTGACCAATACCGGGAACCGAGAAAATACATATCCAGGTCACTTGGAATGCCGTAATCCTCGCCGTCAAATAACACAATATCTACCCCAATTGGGGGTGGGTTCCGGGCCATTATTCGTGCCAGTTCCACCAAAACCCCTGTTCCGCTTCCTCCGTCGTCCGCTCCCAGGATATAATCCGCGGTTCTGGCGGTATCCATATCTGCCCGCGGACGTGTATCCCAGTGGGCTGAAAGCATAATCCGATCGGTGGCTTCTAAGTTAAAGGCCGCAATAATGTTAGCCATCCTTAACTCATCGCCGGAGTATCCTTCTTCGGTGAATTCCTGAGCAAACACAGCATTCTGCCCGGCATAACTTCGGAATTTGGATTCCAAATACTTCCGGGTTTCCACATGGCCATAGGTGTTGGGAACTCTCGGGCCAAAGTTTACCTGGGCTTCAATAAAAGCATAGGCAGAGTCTGAAGAGAATTCAGGAACACTTCTTCCCTGGTCCGAAAATTGAAAGTTTGGTTTATCAGAATCAGAGCATCCTATTAAGCAAATAAATCCAAGTAAGAGAAATTTTTTATTCATCACGATGTACCATTTGTGCTGAAGATTGATATACGGGCATCACGATGGAATCCAGGATGTTTACATGTTCGGGCCGATTAGCCATGAAAACCACGATTTCGGCAATGTCTTTGCCCGTTAGGGGCTCCATTCCCTTATACACCGAATCTGCCCGTTCGGTATCTCCCGAAAAACGTACGTTGCTGAATTCTGTTTCCGCCAGGCCGGGAGAAACCATACTCACACGCACTTTTGTACCATGGAAATCTTTCTTTGTAGCTTCAGTAATTGCTTTTACGGCGTATTTGGTAGCGCTGTATACCGATCCACCCGGGTACGTTTCATGCCCTGCCGTAGAGCCAATGTTAATTATGTGACCGGAATTCCGTTCAATCATCATTGGACTAATCCATCGCGTCATGGTGAGTAACCCTTTCACATTGGTGTCAATCATGGCGTTCCAATCCTCAAACTCCCCATTTTGGATGGAATCCAGGCCTTTCGCCAACCCGGCGTTGTTTACCAAAATATCTATGGGTTCTTCCAATCCCCGAACAAATTGGATACACGCTTCCTGGTCACGGATATCGAAAGCAGCGGTTTGAACAGAAATGCCATGTTCTTCTTCGAGTGTAATGGCTAAATCCGTTAACCGCTCTGCCCTCCTTCCGGTTAGTACCAGCTGGCATCCATATTCCGCAAATAATTCAGCGCAGGCTTTACCAATACCTGAAGTTGCTCCGGTTATGAGCACCCATTTTCCCTCTAAACGATTCATAGTAGTTGTTTTTGGTTATTCCAGCCTGGTGCTCAGGAAAGCATTTCCACTAAACGACCAGCATTGATAATCTTTGCTTCTTCGAAGGTGTTCCCCATGAACTGAATTCCTGCCGGCATTCCGTTTGAATGAATTCCGGCCGGAACGCTGATTGCACAAATTCCTGCCAGATTCGCAGAAATGGTATAGGCATCGTTCAGGTACATTTGCAGAGGGTCGTCCAATTCGGAACCCAACTCAAAAGCGGTGGTTGGTGCGGTAGGACTTGCAATTACATCAACTTCCCGGAATGCTTTCTTATAGTCGTCCTGAATTAAACGGCGAACACGTTGCGCCTTACCATAATACGCGTCGTAGTAGCCGGCGCTAAGTACATAGGTTCCCAGCATAATCCTTCGTTTTACCTCGATTCCGAAACCTTCTGTACGAGATTTTTTGTACAGCCGGGTCAGCGGTGAATCCATCCGGTTCAATTCTTTCTCGAGTACCGCTAATTCCTCACCTTCCGCTTTCTTAATTGCGGATTTTAGTTCCTCTTCTTCTGCTTTCAATTCATCGAGCACTTCATTTTTATCAGCACGGTGTCCGTAACGTATGCCGTCAAAACGAGCCAGGTTACTGGAAGCTTCAGCGGTAGCTAAAATGTAATAGGTTGCCAAACCATACTTGGTATGCGGCAGATGAATAGGCACCAGTTCCGCTCCGTTTGCTTCCAATTTGGCTAAAATACCTTTTACCATCTCTTTGATTTCGGGGTCCAGCCCTTCTCCAAAAAACTCTTCAGGAATTCCAATCCGGATGTTTTTATCAGGGTGGATGGCCGGTTCAATATACGTATCCAATTCTTTGCCAGATGAGGTATTATCACGCTCGTCAAAACCTGCAATTACAGAAAGAACTCTCGCAGCATCTTCCACAGAATTGGTTAATGGCCCGATTGAGTCGAAGGAAGAAGCATAAGCCACTAACCCGTACCTGGAAACACGACCATAGGTTGGTTTTAGCCCAACCACCCCACAATAGGAACCCGGTTGGCGGATGGAGCCTCCGGTATCAGATCCAAGCGTGGCATTAGCCATATTGGCAGCAACTGCGGCGGCACTGCCTCCGGAAGACCCTCCGGTGACTTTTGTAGTATCGTGCGGGTTTCTTGCCACACCGTACCGGCTGTATTCGTTGGTTGAC
>JAKSCW010000521.1 GCA_022360375.1 Balneolales bacterium | reverse complement strand
TAAGCAAAATCGATACTTTCAGTGGCATTAAACTCGTCCAATATGCGCTCCCAAATAGCTTGAGACGTCCCACGCCGTCTTCGTGGATCTGTTAAATAGCGTACCGTTAAATTCACCCCACTGTCTTTAACATCTGTATACACAATCGGAGTTAAATAGCGATATTCGATGAGGTAAGATTTTGAAGCTTTTTTTATTTCTTTTTTTGCTTTTTCGATCAACTCGGCAGATACATCTTTGACTACGTCCTGAAGAATTTTCTTAGCCAGTTTCCAGTCACTTTCGAATGTAACCAACACCTGCAACTCGTTCCAGATAAACTCAAAATCACTGGTATAGTTTGCCAGACTTTTTACAAATACATAATGGTTTGGCACATGAATAACCCGGCCGGTACTTTGATCAGCATCTACCCAGTTCCCAATTTCAAGAATGGTAAACTTGAACGGGCGAACATCGATCACATCCCCTTTTACAACATCAACTTCAATTCTATCTCCAACATCAAAAGGTCTTCTCCAGATTATAAACATCCAGGCTGCCAAATCAGTTACAGGGTCTTTTAAGGCAATGGCAATACCTGCGGATAATAACCCTAAGAAAGTAGCCAATGACTCAATGCCCGGAAACCAAATCCTGGCAATTACAAAGAACCCGATAAAGAACGTGATGTAACTTATATTTTTCCGCCATTTATACTGGGTTTTTTTGTTTTCTGCCCGTTTTACAACAACCCTTAAAATGATGAAGCGAATTAACCAAAGAGCCAGAATAATCCCCAAAGTTTCTATGATGCTCGCTGTCAAATCCGGAGAGTTCCTGAAGTACTCCACAATTCCCGATCCAATGTCGTCCATTTTATAAAGATGAATTAATGCATAGTTATTGGCTTGGCTTACATTCCAAATTTGGGTATCTTTTAGGCCTTTTCTAAAAAGAATAGATGATCTGAAATGCTTATATATAATATAATTATTGTTGTTATCACAATCATTTGCGCACTTCTTATTTTGGTAGTGCTATTGCAGAATGGTCAAGGTGAAGGTCTTGCCGGTATTGGTGGGGGAGGCGGTTTAGATGGTGGAGCCGGACTTGGAGCTCGCAGAACTGCTGATTTACTTTCTAAATCCACTTCAATTTTAGGTGGGGTATTCCTGGTGCTTTGTATAATGGCCAATTTTGCCATAGATCGCCAGCAGGCAGAAGGAAGTATTTTACAACAAGGCTCTCCAATTGAGAACTTTAATGCTCCTTCAAGCACTCAATCTGCTGTGCCTTCAACCACGCTACCTCCTGTCAATAATGATGGAGATACTGGTTCTGACGACACAGAAAACTAATTGTACAAGCCTCATTATTGAGGCTTTTTTTTGCTCCAGGTTTTTAAAACTTTCTATTAATCTATACGTCTCTCTAAAAGCTGTAATAAAAGTGAACTATTTGCTACTAATTGTATAAATCTATCATTTTACTATTTTCGTTTAGCTTACTCGTAAAAACATAAAACTCATCCGATATCTATGAAAAAAATCCTACTACCCATATTGGTATTTGTTATTGCTCATTCTGCAATACATGCTCAAACCCGACTTATTGAAGAAGTAAACCGTGAAGGAGATGAAGTTGTAATTCCTTATAAAAAATATGAGCTAGAGAATGGATTAACCCTTATTGTTCATGAAGATAATTCTGACCCTTTAGTTCATGTAGATGTAACCTACCATGTGGGTTCAGCCAGGGAAGAATTATATAAATCAGGTTTTGCTCACTTCTTCGAGCATATGATGTTTCAAGGTTCCGAAAACGTTGCCGATGAAGAGCATTTCAAAATTGTAAGCGATGCAGGTGGGACTTTAAATGGAACCACCAATCGCGATCGTACCAATTATTTTCAAACCTTACCAAGCAATCAACTGGAAATTGCCCTTTGGTTAGAAGCAGATAGAATGGGATTTTTCCTTGATGCGGTAACTCAGGAAAAATTTGAGATTCAGCGGGCAACAGTAAAAAATGAAAAAGCCCAAAACTATGATAACAGTGCCTATGGCCAACGTTTTGAGTTGAACGCAGCAGCATTATATCCATTTGGCCACCCCTATTCCTGGCTAACTATTGGTAAAGTTGAAGACCTTGACCGCGTTGATGTAAACGATTTAAAGAATTTCTTCCTGCGCTGGTATGGTCCAAATAATGCAACCCTTACCGTTGGTGGAGATGTAGATGCGGATGAAGTAGTAGCGTTAGTTGAAAAATATTTTGGGGTAATTCCGCGTGGTCCGGAAGTAGAAGATATGTATCTGGATCCTGTAGTGTTAGAAAGCGATCGGTATGTTTCGTATGTAGATAATAACATTCGCTTTCCAATGGTGAACTTCACCTATCCAACAGTGCCACGTTTTCACCCTGATGAAGCTCCGCTCGACTATTTAGCTCAAATTTTAGGTACAGGAAGAAGCTCTTATTTCTATAAAAAATTCGTGCTTACTCAAAAAGCAATTCAAACGGCGGTATTCCATCCGGCTTCAGAATTAGCAGGAGAATTTCAACTATTGGTTCTTCCATTCCCTGGACAAACACTTTCTGACTTCGAAACCGAAATGCGAAACATCCTGGACGAGTTTGCTGCCGAAGGAGTTTCTGATGATGACATGACAAAAATCAAAGCTTCTTTTGAGTCCGGATTTGTAAATGGACTTCAAAGTGTAGGTGGCTTTGGTGGAAAAGTTTCACAGTTAGCTTCTTATGAGACTTTTGCTAACGACGCTAATTATATCAAAAAAGATATCGACCGTTATAACGCAGTGACTAAAGAAGATATCATGCGGGTTTTTAATGAGTACATCTACAATAAACCTGCTGTTATCTTAAGTGTACTTCCTAATGACGGTGGCATTACCCAACCTTCAAAACCGGATAACTATGTAATTCCCACCGAAGGCGAAAACCCATTCCCAACTACCGATTATTCCGGATTAAGCTATACAAGGCCTGAAGGCGATACGTTCGACAGAAGCGTTCGACCGATTCCTGGCCCTGCTCCATTGGTTCCGGTTCCCGATTACTGGACCGAAACAACTGCGAACGGAATAGAAATGATAGGAACCAATTCTGATGAAGTACCTACGGTGAGTATCCAAATCCGTATTAAGGGGGGGCATAAGATGGATGC
>JAKSCW010000288.1 GCA_022360375.1 Balneolales bacterium | reverse complement strand
TTAGATATTCTGTTGAATGGGGATCAAGTAGATGCACTTTCGAGTATAACCCACCGTGATAAAGCCTATTACCAGGGTAGAAAAGTTTGTGCAAAGCTTAAAAAGTTGATTCCACGCCAACAATTTGAAGTAGCAGTACAGGCAGCAATTGGAAATAGAATTATCGCTCGTGACTCAGTTCGGGCGTTACGCAAAGATGTAACTGCAAAGTGTTATGGCGGTGATATTTCCCGAAAGCGAAAATTGCTTGAGAAGCAAAAAGAAGGTAAAAAAAGAATGAAACAAGTGGGTTCAGTAGAAATTCCGCAAGAAGCGTTTTTAGCTGTACTCGCAATGGATGAGGATGACAAGTGATGCAAGAGTTTAAAAAACAAATCGTACTATTCTTTATGTTGATGATGATGTTGACTACGTCGGCCCAGGCACAATTTGAAGAACCGGAAATTATTAAAGTGGAAGCAGAAAACGCGGCAGAATTCCTGGAACGATTTGAAAGTATAAAATGGACGGGGCAAGGATTTAATTACAACAGTCTTGACAGGATTCCTGCAATTGAAATTCGTGCAAAACTGGAAAGCATTTATGGAGCGCCCACCAAAACTATTGAAAATGTAATGGGAGATGGTAAATTCAGGGCGGGTAAAGCCATTCAATTCGAGTATTGGTTTATTGTGAATGGGGAAATACCTATGATGATTTTGGATTTAGATGGTCCATTTGCTGATGGCTTGGTATACGTTGGAGCAAGCCGTTTTGTAGATTTAATGCCCGAAGTGAAACGTACGCTTACAAGAGCCGTAACCGAGGCCGACCCGAAGGAATACGTGGATTATTTTTTCTCCCCGGAACGTGAACAATGGTACAAAGTGAGTTACCAAAATGGCGAGTACAAGAAAGAAGAAATCGACACCCCGGGGCATATCAAATTAAACGACTAGAATATTGAATAACACTACAGACAACAAAAAAGGCTTCTTCTGGAACAGGAAACCCAAGGATAAAGAACAGGAAGAAAAAGAGGCTAAATCATGGCTTAGAGAATGGCTGGATGCCCTTGTTTTTGCATTTATTGCAGCTGCTATTCTCAGACAATTAATTTTCGGTTCCTATAAAATCCCAACAGGCTCTATGGAGCAGGATTTACTAATTGGAGATTTCCTGATTGTTTCCAATTTAACCTATGGTGCAAGAACCCCAATGGCCGTTTGTATTCCATTTACCCAGGTGTGCGTACCAGGAATTAAACTCCCATGGACAAGATTACCTGGTTTCAGAGACATCGAACGTAATGATATCATTGTTTTCAATATCCCATGGGAAGTAAAACCGATTTCCCAAAAAACAAATTATATAAAGCGTGCTGTTGGTGTAGCGGGTGATACTCTCGAACTAAGAAATAAAGTTTTGTATGTAAATGGTGAAGAGGAAGTAAAGCATGATGGTGTGCAGCGATTCTACTCTATAACATTGAATGAGGGAGTGCGGCTGAGTGACGCTAAAATGAAATCAGTTGGGGCCGGCACATTTACTGATGAGAGATATACCATGGCACAGGGTGGAAATACCTACATTGTGAATATGAGAGAAGAAGTGGCAGAAGTTGTGGAAGGCTGGCCCGAAGTTGATACGCTGCATTATTTCATGTTCAGCCCTGATCAAACATTGTATGAATATGCCCAGAGTTCGGGATCCTTTTCACGTGCATTTAATAACCACGATCATTTTTCTGAAATTGTTGTACCGTTTGAAGGGCAGCAGATTGAACTCACTTCCGAGAATTATTACATCTACAAAGACTTAATTGAACGGTACGAAGGAAATACACTGGAAATACAAGGGAATCAGTTTATTATTAATGGAGAGACCACGAATTCATATACCATCCGGCAAAACTATTATTTCGCGATGGGGGATAACCGGGATAATAGTGAGGATAGTCGATTTTGGGGGTTCGTACCCAAAGATCATATTATAGGTAAAGCATTTATCGTCTGGTTTTCTTTAGATGGAATGATTCCGCGTATAAGCAGGATGTTCCACGTAATAGATTAAGCAGTTGTAGCAATTGTCTTCCCTCTTGGGGCTCCTTCCCGAATCGCAAGTTGCCCGCATCCTGCATCGATATCATCCCCGCGGCTACGGCGTACTGTTGCCCGCACATCATGTTTTATAAGGGCTTTAAGAAATGCATCTAGCCGTTCCTCTCGTGCTCTTTGAAGCTCAACCCCCACAACATTGTTGTACATAATAATATTTACTTTAGAGGGTGCCCATTTCACAATTTTGGATAGATTTTTTGCATCTTCAAAAGTGTCATTAAAACCGTCAAAGAGCAGGTATTCATAAGTAAGAGGTCGCCCGGTTTTCCTGTAATAATACCTAACCGCATCTTCTAACGCATCCAGGTTCATTGATGCGTTGATGGGCATAATTTTATCTCGTTTTTCGTCAGTAGGTGCATGCAGGGAAATGGCCAGATTAAAAGGTTCTGAATCATCGGCCAATTGTTTGATTTGTTTCGCTAAACCTACCGTAGATACGGTAATTCGCTTTGGAGAAAGATCTGTTCCTAATGGATCAGAGATAATATCTGCCGAGTTGACAACGGCTTTGTAATTATGAAGAGGTTCCCCCATGCCCATGTATACAATATTGGTGATTTTCTTCCCATAAGTCTCTTCTGAAACCTGATTGATATACTGAACCTGATCTACCACTTCTCCATGGCTCAGATTTCGGAAGAATCCCATTTTACCCGTGGCGCAGAACGAACAACCGAACACGCAACCGACCTGGGAAGAAACACAAACAGTAAGGCGTTTCGCAACCCCGTCAGGATAAAAATCCGGGATTAAAACAGCTTCTACTTTATAGTCTTTGTCCTCGTCATTCAGTGTAAACAGGAACTTGATGGTACCGTCTTTTGATTGCTGCTTATCAGAAGGAATAATTCTGTTTATCGTTGCAACTTCTTTGAGCCTGGCCCTCAATTCCTTTGATAGATTGGTCATTTCATCAAAACCGGAGGCCCCTTTTTGGTATAACCACTGGAAAAGCTGATCAGCTCTGAAACGGGGCAATCCCAATTCTTTACAGAAAGCAAGAAGTTGTTCTTTGGTAAGAGATTTGAGATCAGTTTTCGGGAGAATAGGAAAGTCGCTCATGGTATCCAAAAGATACGCATATGAGCGACCATCAACCAAGTAAAAAGCTTACAGATAGGCTTTGGCAGCAGCCAGAAGAACATCGCCGTTAATACGTTCTCTATAATTGGGGTTCACGTATTGGAATTTCACAGTTCCTTCCTGATCCACGATATAAACTGCCGGTGCCGGCAAAATCTGATGATCTTCTAAATGAATCCCTACGGATTTATATCTTTCAACAGTAGCATCATCCACTTTGTATGCAATTCCAAATCCTTTCAAGGCATCGGCAGGGCTATCTGAAAGGAGGGTATAAGGAAGTTCGTTTTCAGTTAATGTTTCCTTGAGAGCTTCAGGGCGGTCAACTGAAATGGCAATAATTTGATAGCCTATTTCAAGGATTTCCTCTTCAATTTGTTTTAGCTCAACCATATGGCGGCTACAGTACGGGCACCATCCACCCCGGTAAAATACAAACATAGTGGGTTTAGTTTTCACTACATCATGCAGGGAAATCGCTTCATTTTCTATAGTTCGTACTTCTACATCAGGGATTGTTTCATTAATAAGTAAAGGTGAAACATCAAAGGGATCAGCAGGTACTTCTTGTGCAAAAGGTAGTGCCGGAAAGGCAAAAAGGATAAATAGGGAAATAATTACAGAACGTTTCATAGAGGTAAATTAAATGGTTGCGGGAAGGTAACCATTCAGCAATTCTAAATCGTTATGTTGTATACAGATGTTATAGAAACGTTAGAAATTCAACGATTTCTGCCTGTGTTTTGTAGTTCATATCCTAACACAGGAGCGGCATTAATACATCTACAGACGTGGATTAACAATATTGTTATAGATAGATCCAAATTGCACCTCAAAACCAACAGAGCCCCGGTAGCTGAAAGAGGTAGGTTGCTGCCGTACACCCGCAAGTAATTCTTCGGCGGAAAGATCACCTGCGGGAAGTGAGATCTGGTCTCCAATTATGGAGTACCTTCCATTTAAAAACACGGATAGGTATTTGGAAATACGTACGTTTACCTGCCCATCAAATTCAAAACGGTTTAAACTCAAATCATTCAAAAATGCACCTGCTTCTACCCCGGCGCGTAGCCGTCCCCAGGGTTGAGTAAAATCTGCAGCTAAATCGAGTTCAGGGCGGAGCAAAAACTCTTCATCCTGAAGCAGTACGGTAGTTTCCGAATAGTTGAAGTAATTTGCCACTACTCCAATCCGGGCAGTTACCTCTCTGCGCGTGAATTCTTCATAGGGAAACAGACTGTATTCAATCGCAGGGGTTATACCAATTTGTGTATCTATATTTACGAATGTATCGCTTCGATAACGTGAATAAAATCCAACTGACCAGTGGTCGTTGATTGTTTTTGCAACTAAGCCGAAGTAGTTTCTATTGGATCTGTCAAAGAATTCGGTTACTTCAACAACTGTTGTGTCGGTTCCATTAATAACCTCTTCTTCCTCCACTACCGATCTTCTGTTAAAATTTCCCCAAATATTGAATGCCAGTTTCCACTCGTTGGTTATTCTCCGGGCTTCTGCATCTCCACCTATGTTAAAACGGCGGTCATTTTCTTGTCCATTAGTGCTACCATCGGCACCAATTTCGAAAATCCAGTTATTCCAGGGATCATTTTCTTCAAAAATACCATTGTCGGTTGTTTCCTGGGGCTCAAAATCAACGCTTAATTGCGACAGCACTCTCATGTCAGTAAGATAACCGATCAGGCCCAGCTCAATGGCAGTAACTAATCCATTACGTACTTCTTCCTGAGTCTGGAAATCATAAGAATCATATATCAATTCTTTTTTGGGTTTTTCTGGTAATCTTTGGTCAATGTAATCGATTAGGAATTGAGCACCGGTAGTTGTCCCCTGGCGGATTATGAGAAGATGCAGGTCCGCCAAACCCTGGTCCCTCACAAAATTTACAAATTGGATTTCTGTGATTATGAAGCTTTCGTCACAACCCCTGCAGTCGAGAAATACAGAAATAGTTTCTTGTTTTTCCTGGGAAGGAATGTCTGCTTCTTGCGATAATATTGGACTATAGAAACAGAGTAGTAGAGCAAAAATGAATAAATATTTGTACATGAAGATGAATTGCCGTGCTGATATAACTTTCCAAGTTAAGCATTGCATTTCTGCTGCGATGCTAAAAGTTATAAAATGAATACTCAACCAGATTAAGTTTGATTTAAAGAAGGATGGAATGCCTTTAAAACCTTCTAATCGCCAATTATGATTTGGAATGCACTCATAGCAATAATAGCCAGAGAAACCCAAAGTGCTGTTTTATGAGCACTACATTTTTGTAAGGATTCGGGAATGAGTTCAGCAAAAACCATCCAAATCATGGCGCCTGCAGCCAATCCTAAACCGAATGGCAAGTATTCCTGAAATGCATCTACAAACAGAAATGCAGGTACAGCCATTATTGGCTGGGGAAGACTGGAAAAAATACTCCAGCCAACCGCCCGCAAGGGGGTGGTTCCTTTTGGAACCATTACTAAACTTATTGCAAGACCTTCGGGGATGTTATGGATAGCAATGGCAAGTGCAATGTACAAGCCAAATTCCATAGTATTGGCAAATGAAACACCAACTCCAATTCCTTCAGCAAAGGAATGAACAGTCATAATTCCCAAAAAAAGAAGCATTTTTCTTTTGCTTCCTCCCACCAGATGTTGAATGTCCATATCATAATGGCGCCCCATCCATTTATCCGCTCCAATAACAAGTAACACACCTGCAAGCATACCCAGCAGGGTCATCCATTCATTTTCGAAATATCCTTCAAACACCAGAGAGTAGCTTGCAGACAGCATCAGTCCGGCAGCTACGGCATTCGATTTTCCAAGAAAAGAATCGGAAACATGTTTGATAAAAAAGAAAGGGATAGCGCCGAGTCCTGTAGCTATGGCTGTAAGAAGTGCGTAAAAGAAGACAATAGTAACGGGTAACCCGAGATATTCCATGCCCGATGGTAAGAAAAAAACAGTGAATAATTCGGAACCGTCTTCAATTTAAAACAGGACTAAATAGACGAATTCATATTCAAATTTTTTTCTACAAATGGCTATACTTAGCCAAACAAAATTCAGATATAAAATTGCTCGAAGATCGCCGTTTTTCTCGCCCAAGAAATAAATTGGTAGAACATCTCCGTGAAAAGGGAATTAAAGATGAACGCGTATTACTCGCTATTGGAAAAATTCCCCGGCATCTACTGATCGATTCGGGATTACACCACAAAGCCTATGAGGATACAGCGCTACCAATAGGAATGGGGCAGACAATCTCCCAACCATATACGGTAGCACGGCAAACGGAGTTATTGGAATTCGGGAAAGGAGACCGGATCCTTGAAATAGGAACGGGTTCCGGGTATCAATGTATGGTTTTGTGTGAAATGGGTGCGGATGTCTACAGTGTGGAACGTCATAACGAGCTATACCACAGGGCAAAAAAAGCCCTTAGTGAATTTGGTTACCGGGCTATGTTAAAGGCGGGGGACGGAACCCTGGGGTGGAGTACATATGCTCCGTATGATGGTATTGTGGTTACTGCGGGAGCACCCGTGGTTCCCCAGGATCTTATTAAACAACTGAACGTAGGAGGGAAGCTGGTAATCCCGGTTGGGGATGAAAAGAAACAAGTGATGCTTCGGATAGTTAGAGTTTCAGAAACAGAATATCATCAGGAAGAACTGGACAATTTTAAATTTGTGCCGTTGATTGGCGAAAAAGGATGGAAATAGAAGAAAAGGTGAAAATCACCAAGGCGAACAAAGACGTTACCACTACTAAAGAAGCTCCCTTTTTACTAGTGAAAGGTTTTCTTATGGGTTCGGCAGATATAGTTCCAGGTGTAAGTGGAGGTACCATGGCGCTAATTCTGGACATTTATGAACGCCTGTTGAATGCCATAAAAAGTGTGGATGTGAAATTTATTCGCGATTTCTTCACATTGAAATGGAAGTCGGCATTTCAGGAACTACACGTCTTCTTTCTGGTGGTTTTGTTCTCAGGAATATTTTCAGCATTAGCCTTTTTCACCAAAGTAGTTCCGCTTCAAATCTATATGTTTACCCATCCCGAGATTGTATATGGGCTATTCTTCGGATTGATTGTGGGCTCCATATATATCCTTATCAAAACCTTGGAACGGCGATCCATTAAAGAAGGAGGGTTTATCGTTCTTGGAATTGCGTTCGGACTGTGGGTAGTGAATCTCGTACCGGCTGATACTCCTGAACATCCAGCGTTTGTTTTCCTGAGTGGATGTATCGCTATTTGTGCGATGATTCTTCCCGGTATTTCCGGGTCATATTTATTGCTCATTATGCGAAAATATGATTACCTGCTTTCTCAAATTGGTATGATTGGCGGAGAGGATACCTTGGATGGAATAATTGGTCTGCTTCCATTTATGCTTGGAGCTGCGGTTGGTTTAGCCGCCTTTTCACGATTCCTTTCATGGTTGCTGGGTAAATATCACAGCCAAACCATTTCGGTATTGATTGGCTTTTTGATCGGTTCTTTGTTTGTGATTTGGCCGTTCCAGCACCGGGAATTTATTGAGCAGGTCCGGGAAGTTGAAGTGATTGAAATGAGTGCTCCTATTGTGGCAGAGCTTCGTTCGAACCCAAATGAAAACTTACCCGAATTCAGCCGGTTAGGTGACGTTGTTTCTGATTCAGAAATCGAGGTTCTTTCCATAGAGAAGAAGCTTATTAAGTCCAGCCCGTATGTTCCCGGCATTGCGGGAGAACGAGAAGGAGATACCCCTAATGTATGGGGGGGAGTTTTGGGTATGATTATTGGAATGGTATTAGTTGGTGGACTAGATAGACTTAGAGAAAAGAAGGAATAAGTGGAGTAAATCTTCATCAAACCTTCACGAAGTTTTGGGAGTTTACCGGTGCAGTAAGTCCAACCAAAACAGATGGAGGTTAGTTATGAAAGTTCAGCATATTCTAGTACCTACTGACTTCTCAGAAAGATCAGAACACGCCATTCAGGTAGCCGGTTCACTTGTTGATTTCTTTGGTTGTACGATTGACTTAATCCATACCGTACCTATGATGAAATACTTCCATGAGAGTATGGATCCACTTGGGGTTCCATTCTCCCTGGAGAAACACCTATACCCACACTGCCTGGAAAAAGCATACGCAAAACTTGAAGAACTTGCGAAGAAGTATATCAAGAAAGAATACCGTGGTAAACTCATCACACATGTTGAAAGAAAAGCATCTGAGGCAATTGTTAAGCAAGCCAATGACGGGCATTATGACTTGATTTTAATGTCGGCCAGAGGGGAGCACAATAGTATTCATGTAATGGGTGGAACCACTGAAAAAGTAATCAGGCACAGTCATATTCCGGTGCTTACCGTGAATGAGGATTTGGATGACCAGGAATTAAGCAGAATTCTGGTTCCGGTCGACTTCTCAGATTCTTCATTTTTCTCAGTAATTCCGGCTTTTGAACTTGCCCGCGAATTGGATGCCCATATTGAGCTGATCAATGTGATTGAATTGTACTCGATGGGTAGTGATTTGGTGCCTTATGTACCAGCTACTGTAAATGAGACATCCATTTATGAGCAACTTATTAAACGGCTAAGTGAATATCTTCATGAGCACGATCAGTATGAGTTGAATATTCAAAGAACAGGAGTGATGTTTGAGGATAACCTGGTATACACTCATGACGATCAAATATATTCAGTGAAACTAAAAACAAAGGTGGTGAAGGGTATTTCTGCACATCGTGAAATTGCAGATTATGCCAACGAATACGCCGATCTTGTAGTAATGAGTACTCATGGAAGAACGGGATTAGCCCGCGTGCTTATTGGCTCAACGGCCGAACAAGTGTCGCGACAGGTAAATAAACCATTGCTAACAGTACGGCCCCAGTTCTTTGAAGAAGTAGTTGAATAATTTTGATTGTTGACGACATCCTGACCTCTGATGTTAATTCAAGATGACAGACCCTGGATGATCTCTTCCTTAGCCTTTAGGGGGAGATCATCACTTTTTATGCCTATCTTTTTTCGAAAACCACCTTGAATTATTGAGTTTTAAAACCAAGAAAAGTCTAGGTCAGCATTTTCTGACTGATAAGAATATCATCACTAAAATCCTGCATTCTATACGGGCCGGGAAGGAAGATCGAATTATCGAAATTGGTCCTGGCACAGGGGCTCTAACCAAATGGCTGGTTCAGAATTTTGAGAATGTTCATGCTATTGAAGTGGATGAACGTGCGGTACAAGTTATAAAGGATGAGCTTCCGGAATTAATCATCCATCAAAAAGATGTACTGACAGTGAACTGGGAAGAACTGGTTTCCAAAAAAGATTCAACACATATTATTGGGAACCTGCCGTACTACATCACCAGTCCTATCCTTTTTAGTGTACTGGAATCCCGTTCATTTTTCAAAGAAGCTATTTTTATGATGCAGAAGGAAGTTGCACTTAGACTGGTAGCCAGGCCTTCCACCAAAGAATACGGCATTTTGAGTGTACAAACCCAGTTAATGAGTACCC
>JAKSCW010000493.1 GCA_022360375.1 Balneolales bacterium | reverse complement strand
ACATTTTTCTTTACCATTTTCGAAACCAACATGCGGTCTATTTTGATTAACTCTACTAAATCTTGCTGAATGACTTCTTCTTTATTCATACCCAACATCCTGGTTCCTACAAGAACCAATAGTTGAGTATGTGTAATGTCGAATTCGCTTACCATGTGATTTACCTGCCGCACCCACTGCATATTAATCTGCCAAATTAAGTATCCCAGTCTCTCCTGGGGATTTGGCATTTTTCCATCTTTTATTAGTTGTTCAAAATCTTTTGTTGCCATGACAACAGTTTAAAGCTTTTTTTGTTGCATTGACAACAACCTCTCTAACAAATTTTAAAAAATCTCCTGCTAGTCATTTTTTTACGTTTCAAAAATAGGTTAACATTTAGGGTATAAAATCGTATCCGGTTGAATGTCAGAAACAGAAGAAAAAGATTTAGTAGTAGAAAGCAGTAAACGATATGCTTCCCAAATTTGGGGGCTTATTGTAAAACAAGTGGAAAGGCAGGGCAATTCTGATATAGATACTGCTACCAAATTAGCTCCACCCAAGGCAGAATCACGAAAAAAATGGCTGGTTCAACTCCTTTTTATTTTTCCGTTGGTTTTGCTGGCCGGATTTATCACTTCCTTCTGGTGGGATTTCAATGGACTCAGCCTGAACCTGTTCAGTTACTCTATTTCTTTTGAAGGACTCCTTAAGATACTTACCATTAGTGGTTTAATTGGGTTTCTCACCAATTATATAGCAATTAAAATGCTGTTTCGGCCTACCTATAAGCGGCCAATTCTTGGCCAGGGACTTATCCCGGCACAAAAAGAACGTATTGCATACCGGCTTGCTTTGGCTGTATCTGAAGACCTGATCAATCCTGAAATCATACAACGTAAAATTCATGAATCACAGGCGATTACGAAATACCGGGAAAAGGCAACGCAATATATTCGCAACATTATTGATGATCCTGGATTCAGGGATGAACTAAAGGTATTGCTTGTCAGCTATATTGATGAAATGATCGCAGAACCCGAGGTGAGGGCTAAAATAGCCCAGGGATTAATTGAGCAAATAAATACGGCTATTGATGAGAACTCCTTTGAACGCGTAGCGCTGAAAGCGTACAGTTTTTTTAAAGGACAGGAAATGCAGGACCTGATTGAAGATGCCCTTACTAAACTGCCTGAAGGTGTTGAGAACGGCTTAGATAAAATGGATGAGTTTTTAGACACCCTGCCCGATCGTATCGAAAAAAACAGTTCAACCATCGAGGAATTAGTTACCAACCTGCTTTATCGATTGGTTAACCAATTAGATGTTCATGCTTTGGTAGAAGATAATCTACGTGCGTACGACGAACGAAGAATCGAATTAATGATTAAAAATGCTTCAAACGATCAACTTCGTTACATCCAATACTTAGGAGCTGTTCTGGGAACCTTAGGAGGATTCATTATCTGGCAACCGATCGCAAGCTTAGCAGTTATCCTTATCATTATTGCCATCACTTTTGGAGTCGATTCTTTACTACTCAAATTGAAAGATTATTAGGGAATATTTCCTCATCTTCTTTGTGTAAAAAACAGACCATTATTAACCTCTTTTTAATATCGTTTGCAAGAACTCAAAGAAATTCAAATGTCCAAAATATTCTCCCAAGTAAGTTTATTAACCGTTCTGTTCTTCTTTGCCGGGTGCGCTACTTCAGAATTGGCTACGGAATCACCTTCCTCATCAGAAATAACCGAGACTGAAATAATCGCTGATGTGATTCCTGAAGACTGGCACCTTCAGTCAGTAAATGGTTCCCCGTATTATGGAACCGGAGTGGAACAAGTATATTCCTCTCTTTTAATAAATAGATCGCCACAAAAAGAAGTTGTTGTCGCAATTATAGATTCAGGAACTGATATAGAGCACGAAGATCTAAAAGGAAATATCTGGGTGAATAAAGGCGAAATAGCTGGAAATGGAATTGATGATGACAATAATGGCTATGTGGATGATATTCACGGCTGGAACTTTATTGGTAATCCTGATGGAGAAAGCGTAGAAAAGGATACCTATGAGGTTACCCGTTTATATGTGAAGCTTGATCAGAAATACTCTGCAGTACACCCTGACTCCCTATCCACTTCTGAACTTCAGGAATATGAGTTTTATCAAACCGTAAAGCAGGATTTTGAAGAACGAATAATTGAGGCCGAACAAGGGTTTATGAATTTCAGTGGATTCTACCAGGTCGCGCAATATGCTAAGGGGTTTTTTGGTGTTGATGATCTTCAAAATGTAAATCCTGAAGAATTAATCCCACAGGAAACTGACACCCCAGAGTTGGGCCAACTTAAACAAGTGGCAACCATTATGCAGGAAAATGATCTGTCAGAGGAGGATATACTGGAAGGGGTAGAATACTACGAAGGATTATACCAATATGGTTTGAACCCGGAGTTTGAACCACGTGGTATTGTAGGCGATGACTACGAAGACCTATCAAACAGATTTTATGGAAATAATGATGTTGCAGGAGTACATAACGAACATGGCACACACGTTGCGGGTATAGTCGGGGCTATCAGGGATAATAACCTCGGTATTAATGGAATTGCAGATGTTAAGTTAATGATTATCAGAGCAGTACCAGATGGCGATGAACGTGATAAAGATGTTGCAAACAGTATCCGATATGCTGCAGAAAATGGAGCAGATATCATAAATATGAGTTTTGGGAAAGGATATTCCCCGCAAAAACATTATGTGGATGAAGCGGTAAAGTTCGCTGATTCATTAGGTGTTTTAATGATTCATGCTGCGGGTAATGATGGAAATGATATTGATACAACTAATAATTTTCCATCCCGATACTACCTGGATGGCGGTGAAGCACAAAACTGGATGAATATAGGCGCTTCTTCCTGGAAAACTGATAAAGAACTGCCTGCCTCATTCAGTAATTTCGGGAAAACAAAAGTAGATTTATTTGCTCCGGGAGTAGATATCTTTTCTACAATTCCTTCCAATGAATACGAAGCCAATGATGGAACAAGCATGGCCGCCCCGGTTGTTACGGGTATTGCAGCACTACTCATGTCGTACTACCCTGATTTAAGCGCCTCTGAGATAAAGGAAATACTCATAAACTCGGTAACCATTCCGGAAATTGTAAATGTAGTTAAGCCTGGCAGCATTGAAGAACCAATCACGAAGCCATTTTCTGATCTTTCCATAACCGGCGGAATTGTAAATGCCTACAATGCAGTTAATTTAGTAGAATTGAGAACTCCTGGCGATTTATGAGAAATACAGCTTCTGAATATGATGCAATTATTGTCGGTTCGGGGCCTAATGGTCTTTCTGCAGGTATCTTATTGGCGCAGAACGGACTTTCAGTTAAAATAATCGAGGCAAAAGAAACAATAGGAGGAGGAACACGAACCCAGGAACTCACCGAACCGGGTTTCCTTCATGATGTTTGTTCTGCAGTACATCCCACTGCGGCAAGCTCCCCATTTTTATCATCCCTCCCGCTTCATAAATATGGCTTAGAGTTTATACAACCAGAAGTGGCTGCTGCGCATCCTTTAGAACATGGAAAAGCTGTTATTGCTTACCAATCTCTTGAAAAAACATTGGAAGGATTCGGTGCTGATGCAAAACACTATTCAAATCTCGTATCAAGCTTCTCAAACGATTGGAAATACCTGGCAAAAGATTTATTCGGTACCCTTCGGAATCCGAATCATCCACTTCTGATGGCCAGATTTGGGTGGTATGGCATGATGTCTACCACGTTACTCGCTAATTCTATGTTCGATACAGAGGAAGTAAAAGCCTACTTCGCGGGAATGGCAGCACATAGTATTCTTCCATTAGAAAAAGCTTTCACCGCATCGTTTGGATTGGTGTTGGTCGCATCTCTCCACGCAGTCGGTTGGCCTATTGCAAAAGGTGGTTCGGCGAAAATAGCTCAAGCAATGGGTGATTTTTTTAAGGAATTAGGTGGAGAGATTGAAACCGGAAATGAAATTAAAGAACTGAAGCAACTTCCTTCCTCTAAAGTGGTGCTGTTTGATTTAACCCCGCATCAGATTGCCAAAATTTTAGGTAACCATCTGCCTTTGGGTTACAAAAAGCAATTGAAAAACTATAAATATGGCCCTGGTGCTTTCAAAATTGATATTGCCATGTCGGAACCTGTCCCCTGGGCTAATCCTGATGCACGAAAAGCCGGAACTTTACACCTGGGTGGAACTTTGGAAGAACTGGCCTATTCTGAAGCAGAAACCTGGAAAGGAAATCACCCTGAAAAACCCTATGTATTGGTTTCACAGCCAAGTATTTTTGACGATACACGAGCCCCGGAAGGAAAGCATACTCTTTGGAGTTATTGCCATGTTCCTAATGGCTCCACAAAGGATTGTACCGATGAAATTCTAAATCAAATTGAACGATATGCTCCAGGTTTCAGAGATACGATTATCTCTTATTCCACGATGACCGCTGTTCAGGTGAATGAGTACAATGCCAATTATATAGGCGGAGATATTAATGGTGGGGCCCAATATGTGAAACAATTATTTGGGCGACCGGTTTTAAAATGGAACCCATATAAAATGCCTATTCCTGGTTTTTATATTTGTTCGGCTTCCACTCCTCCTGGCGGTGGAGTTCATGGAATGAGCGGGTACAACGCCGCTAAATCAGCGCTGAAGAAAGAATTTGGGATCAGAATTAAGTGACAGGTTAAACCTCCGGTTGGTAGATCGGTAGAAACCGTCAATTACGATATTTTGCTTTTCATCAATAGTTACTATTGAGAAGCTATTATTTTCGATCCCTTCATGGTCTACCATTCCATTAAACGTATAATAATGGGTTTTTTGAATGAGTGTATACACTTCCTCGTGTTTGTGCCCCTGTAGTACCAGCAATACCTTTGCTGAATTTGTTATTACTTCCCGTACTTCGTCGGAATTCTTTACCATTGAATCGCCTGCATTTGAAGGATCCAGTAGTTGATGGACAAAAATTACACAAGGTAATTCTGATTCAGCAAGTACCCCTTCTAACCAATCAATTTGTTCTTTGGGTATCCAGGTATCCCTCCAATTGAAGTTTCCTTTATGGTATGGTGTTCCGTCCTCAAGAAAATTGGCATCCAGTACAATAAACCGAATCGATTTCACATCGAAAAAATAATGCGTCTTATCTGATTTTATGCCTGTATTTGTTACGTTTTCGAGAAACTGAGATTTAGAAATGCTATCAATGTCATGGTTGCCAATAACATGATAAGTAGGTCCATTAAACCGGGTGAACTCAGCTTCAATTTTTTGTAAATGCTTTAGAGTTTTTTCTTCAACGGGTTGAGCGTCTTCATCTTTAAAATCCCCAAGGTGTACTATAAAATCCAGTTCCTGCGTGTTCAGGAAATCAACTGCTTTTCTCATTTTTAATAAAGAATCTCTATAAAAACGAGTTCCTCCAGGCTCTCTATCCGCATAGTGAGAGTCGGTTAAAACACCGAATTTAACTCTTGTATTCTTAGTTACGAACATTGGATTTACAAAAGCGATGGATGCGGTTGCAAAGCCAATGTTTTTAAGAAGGTTCGTCAGCTTTATTTAAACATGAGGATCTTTTTTGAATTTCTGGTGAAAAAATTCCAAAAATTTGTCAATTCGTACCCTACCATAATCAGAAACATATTATGCCCCGACGGATCTTAAGTAGTGTTTTAAATCTATTTCCGGAGATAGATTAAGCTTCTTCTTTAGTCTGTACTTAGCCTGATTAACACTTCTTGGATTGATATTCAGAATATTGGCAATGTCTTTATTGCTCAGATCCATTTGCACTAAAGAAGCCAATCGTTCATCATTTTTGGTTATATCGGTGCTGTTTTTTCGCAATTTCATAAAAAAGCCGGTGTTAACCTGTTCGATTTTTTGGAACATCTCTTCTTCCGTTTCTGAGAGGTTTACATTATGATGAAGGGAGTCTACCAGCACATTTAATTCCTTTTTGGCCTCAAAACTTTTCACATTCCCTTTTAAACCTACCAGGTTCTCTTTTAAGGAAGACAAAAACGCGTTCTTTTCAGCCAGTAAAACTCCATATTGTTCCAATTCACGCTTTATTGATTGCACCTCAATAGTGCGCTCCTTTGATTTCCTTCGCTGGTACTGCCAAAATGAAATTCCTATGATGATAATCAGGGAAGATCCCAAAATGATTGCGATCAGAAATTTGAGATTCGTTGCTTCATTTTCTGCTTCCAATAACAGGATTTGATTTTCCTTCTTCTCAGTTTCATAAATAGTCTCAAGCTCAGCAATAGCCCTGGCGTTCTCTTCTCTGTAAATACTATCAGAAAGTACCTTCGCCATTTTTAAATATTCAAGAGCAGATTCGGTATTTCCCATATTTGCCTCAACTCTTGACAGCAAGTCCATGGCATTCGATTTAAGCCGTTCTGTACCTTGTAAGCGTCTTTCCTCAATGATTGACACAATATCTGTTAAATACTTTTTTGAGGACGCATAATTCTCCAGCCTGTAATCAACCCCTGCCAGGCTGAATTTTATTTCAATAGCAAGGCGATTTGAATTAAGCTGGTTTGCCTTCTCCAGGGCTTTGCTGTATGAATTTCTTGCATCTTCTAAATTGCCTGTGCTTTCATAGATTCGACCTGCCATATTATGGAGGTTGCGTTCACTCGGTACGTCGATATAATTTTTAACAACTTCCAAACCTTGTTCAATGTAAATCAGTGCTTCCTCTTCCCGGTCTAATTCAATAAGTGATTGAGCAATTGCGGCATTCGTTACAGGCACTTTTCTTTCATTGCCAATAGCCCTATACATTTCACTTGCTCTTAACGTCCGCTCCAAAGATTCCTCGTATAGCCCCTGATCAGAATACATTTGCCCTATATTGAAATAGGTTAACCCGATATTTAAAGAATCTCCTAATTGCTCAAAAATCGGAATACTATCTAACAGGTAGGTGATTGCTTCCTCGTATTTATTCTGGATAGCATAAATAGTTCCGATCGACGAGTTCATTCTGGCTATACTTCGTAAATCGTCAATGGAAATAAACAACCGTAAAGCTTCTTCAAGATATATAAGTGCACTGTCTGTTTCTGCTTGTATCGCATAGGAAATACCCATATTTCCCTGGGCTCTTGCCTCTGGTTCGGTGAATCCTAATTCTTTTGAAATGCTAATTGCCTCTGCAGCATAACGCCGTGCCAGTAAAGGATTGCTTCTTCCCAATAATGCAGTCAGGCTGATTAAGTTTTCAATCCTGGTAGAATCAATTGCTGGATTCGTATTCACTTCATTTGTGAGGGAATCAATTCTAGCCTGTGGCTGAGCTTGTACCATTTCAGCTCCTGGTACAAGCAATAATAGGATTGAAAATATCGATAGGTATCTCATAAGCCAGTTGTTTACTTGAGTTGACTGAGTATACCAATTTTACATCACTCTGATTTTTTTGAATTGGTCTACAAGTTGTCGACATAGGCTAAAAACCCTCAATTAAAGTGCCTAAGATTCATCAAAGGAATTGTTTTCCTGAAACCAATTCATCGACTATAACTGCTTCCCTAAG
Source organism: Balneolales bacterium (assembly GCA_022360375.1). Taxonomy (GTDB): domain Bacteria; phylum Bacteroidota; class Rhodothermia; order Balneolales; family Balneolaceae; genus HXMU1420-13. Next base: position 6,113 of record JAKSCW010000493.1, on the reverse strand, counting down.
TTATTGGTAGACCATAATTTCCATTCAATTTTGTAGTGTCGATATTACTTTTGTCTGTTAACCTGGGGAAATTGACTGTTTATGATGCTCAAAAAAACAACACTATCATCTACTTTTTTCAGGCGTTAAGTTTCTTTTGGTAGTAGTTTTTAAATAATCCTTTATTATTTGATTATGAAGTCTTTATAATGAATGTTTTAGTTTATTTTTTGTTGAGTTAAGTTCTCCCGGATGTATAAACAAAACCCCATCACTGTAGCATGAAAACACGAACTTTGTTGCTGGTCCATATAAGCATTTTCTGCTTTGTTTCCTCTGGGTTTGCGCAGGAGAACTATCAGCTTGAATTGGAAATGCAAAATGAAGCCAATAGCGATGTGGCTTTCGCCATTTTCACCGAAAATGGTGAAAACGGACACGATGTTTTCGATGCTTTTAAGCTAGCTAACCTGGCGGGTTCTTATGCTGAGTTATTTACTCAAGACTCTGATCAGAATAACTTATCGATTAATAATTTACCTCTTAACCTGAATGAAATTATTGAACTTCCGGTGTATATCAGGTCCACTTATGTTGATACCTTTAGTGTAAGCGTAAAAAAATACCAGGATTTTCCTGAAAACTGGACTCTCTCCTTCATAGATACCACTCGCACTGATACCCTAATCTTAAACGATTCCAGTTCTGTAAATGTAATACATGAAGGAACTTTTGAATCAGGCATATTAACTGTTATGCATTTTACCCTGGTTGTTAACCCGGGCATTGAAACACAAACTATTTCTTTAAGTGGTACTTCCGGGAAAGATGGATGGAGATTCCTGGGCAGTCCTTTTTCTAATGTGAGCTATGGAGTACTTTTGGATTCGCTTTGGACACAAGGTGGAAGCAATTCTGATGCCCCGGGAGGCTCTTCCAATATATTTACATGGAATGAACCCTCTCAACAATTTGAAGCTGTTACCAACCTTGATTCTATGCCCGGACAAGGAACCGGATTTACTGCTTATCTGTTTGAGGATGACGATGGTACAACGACAGAAATAGAACAGGGATGGCCTAAATCGTTTCAGGTTACAGGGATTTCGGGCTTTGGCGACATCTCCATCCCGGTGAGCTATACAGAAGGAATAGATAGTTCTTTAAGCGGTTTTAATTTGGTATCCAATCCTTATCCATTCAGTATTGACTGGGATGCGGCTTCAGGATGGACAAAAACGAATATCCAGGATGCATTGTGGATCTGGAACCCCAACGATAATGGCGGAGATGGTGGTTATTTGGTATATAGTGAAGGTGCCGGGGATCCCATCTCAGTAATTGCCCCCTTTCAGGCTTTTTGGGTACGTGCAGATACTACTACTCCGGTTCTTAACGTAACACGGGAGGTGAAAGCTTCCGGTTCAGGTACATTACTTAAAATGGAAAGCCCCATTTCGCAGTTTGCTGTATCTGTTTCACTGGATCAATGGAAAGACCGTCACTATCTTGCTTTCAGGGAACAATCCGGCTCAAGGCTCGATAACCGGAATACCGCTAAGCTTTCTTCACTTTCTGATAATTATATTAGCATCTTTTCAAAGGTAGATGATCAAAGACTGTCCATCCGAAGTATTTCTGCAACTAGTGAAAGATTCGAAATACCTTTGTTTGTGGAAAGCACAATGACCGGATCGGCTTCTATTTCACTTGAAGGCTTAGGAAAACTCCACAATCGATATTCATTCCAATTGTTGGATCATGAAAATCAGAGAACTACGATGTTGGATGAATCTACAGAATACACTTTTGACAAAGGTCCTCAACCTCGCGCTTTCACTCTTTTTATCACCAGCATGGAATTGGTTGAAACCGAGCCAATTTCTTCTCTCCCATCTACCATCTCTTTACGGCAGAATTATCCAAATCCGTTTAACCCATCCACGGTGATTGAATACTACCTTCCGAAAAGGGACAACATAGAACTAGCCGTTTTTGATATGCAAGGTAAACAAGTGGCCAATCTTGTAACCGGACCAACAGAAGCCGGGCATCATGAAGTCACCTTCAATGCGACTAACCTCGCCTCCGGCTTGTACCTGTACCGCCTTACTACCTCAACTATAACTATCACCAAAAAATTAGTTCTTATTAAATAGTTATTTAGTAAAAAAGTGCGCCTTAACCATTTTCAATAACTATGTATGATTTTCCGGGTCTAACCAACGAAGTGTTTCCCACCGATACATTCCCGAATTATGGCCATCAATCCAGGTTATTTGCAGCGCATGGTTTCCAATTGGCTTTGCATTCGTGATGTTCATCCTTGGTGGATTCTCCAGGAAAAAGGCTTCAGGTTCAAATTCATTCATACTGGCATGTCCACCTCTGCAAGTAACACAGGGACAGTTTTTCCGGAGCCCAAATAATGGATATTCCGATTTTTTCCCGTCTTTCCATTCAATCTGCAGATGTTGATTTTCGTTATCTACCTGTATTCCAACCGGGGTGGTTGATTGCTCCATGAATGTGTATTTTCTGTTTTAGAATTATCTACAAAACTAAGAAATGATCTGGACAATTCTTTCTTCGGTTCTCACGGCTTCCGGAAGTTTTTTTTATGGCAACAGACGCCTTTTTTCTCTCTATCAAATAACTGCGAGAAACCTGCTGGTTTTTGTAGTACTTGTATTGGCGGTATACTCCTTTTTGCTATTCCTTTATCAAAAAGGAATCGTAGGCGATGATTTGGGAGAAGCCTTTATTACGAACACTTATGCATCTGTTTTTGGCTTTTTTGGAGGGGCGGCATGGAATCAATTCAGGCTAAAAAGCAAAGCAGGAAAAATACTATATGTAAACCGTACCTTCCTCTCCGATCATTTTCCAATTATAATTGCCCTGGGGCTGGTCCTGTTCGGAATTTACCGAATGTCTATTGTTACGGAACTGGCTATCACCCCTATCCGTATTTCATCGGGTTTATCTTTAATCGGAATTGGTTTATGGGGCATGACTTTGAGATTTGTGCCTGAATTCCGGTCAACCGGGATCATCCTTCTGGATACACTAATAGACTGGGAACAATTTTTGAACTATCAATGGTATCTTGAAGATGTTATAGAAGTGGAATATGAAAAAAATGGCTCGATTAAAAGCTTTAAAACGCTAATACCACCGGAAGATCAGCAAGAGGTTGAATCTATTCTTCGAAAAAAAATGCTGGAAAAAGTTGAAGAGAAATTATGACCTGTGAGTTTTAACTTGTTCAATGGCAACCTAGCTAAATCTTTATAAACCTTAACTCATAATTCCAAAATGGCCAGTTTCGATATTGTAAACGAGATTAATGCACAAGAAGTAGATAATGCGGTGAATAATACCCTGAAAGAAGTAAGCACCCGATACGATTTTCGCGGGCTGCACACCGAGGTTACCTTCCATAAAAAAGAAAACCGGATTCACTTAGTTGCCGCGGAAAGCATGAAGATGCAGGCTGTGAAAGAAATGGTAATCAGGAATTTTATAAAACGTGGTATTGACTCCAAAGTACTTGAATTTGGTACTGAGGAAGGCACTTCTCAGGGCCATGTTAAAATGGATGTGGCTTTAAAAGAAGGTATCGATCGGGAAACTGCAAAGAAAATTGTGAAGGAAATCAAAGACCTGAAGATGAAAGTACAACCTCAGATTCAGGATAACCAGGTTCGTGTAACCGGGAAAAAAATTGATGATTTACAATCAATTATCGCTCACCTGAAAGGAAAAGATATGGGCATACCTTTGCAGTTTGTGAACTTTAAGTGATAAGAAATTTGGAACTATGAACAAGAGATTATGAGCTTTTAAAAGCTCTAAAACAACCCGTACTCCAGAATTTCTAATTTTAAATTCATTTTAAGTGGTCCAACTCCACCATAATACACACATTCCGGATATAAGGCAGATTATGCTTTTCTGCGAGTAATTCCGCCTGAGGACTGGAAACATCCAATTGCGTCCAGATTGCAGGGTTCTGACCTGTGTTCATTTTCCACTGAGCTACCTCTTCCACCACTCCCTGCGTATATCGTTTATTCCGAAACACATTTACAATGTCGATGTGAGTTTCAGAAGGAATATCATTTAGTGATGGATAACATTTTTCACCTAAAATCTCATCTTCAGAAGGGTTAACCGGAATCATTGTATACCCTCTTTTTTTCAGGTAATTGGCGGCATAATTACTGGTTCGGTATGGATCAGGGGAGCAACCTACCACCGCGACTACGTTCGCTTTTTTTAGAATTTCCTGAGGGTTTGGGAGCTCAAGTGTACTCATTTGATGAATGCAATTTATTAGTTGAATTGTTTGGTATCTTTAATGCCCAAAATAAACTTATAATTCCAAACAAAGGATCAATTTGTCTACAGTACAAAGCAACAGTACCCTTAAAGTACATTACACCGGAACTCTTGAAAGCGGAGAGATTTTTGATTCGTCCATAAATCGTGACCCACTAGAATTCACTATGGGACAGGGAATGCTGATCCCAGGTTTTGAAAATGCCGTTTTAGGGCTTAAAGTTGGCGACGTGACCACGGCCAATATTCCAAGTGCTGAAGCATATGGAGAACATAACCCACAGAATGTAGTTACCGTTGGAAAGGAACAATTACCACCTGAACTGGAAGTTAAAGAAGGAATGCAGCTTCAAATGAATACGGATGCAGGCCAGCCTATTCCTTGTGTGGTTACCCGTATCGAAGACGATCAGGTTACCATTGATGCGAATCATCCGTTGGCCGGTAAAGATCTTACGTTTAACATCGAGATCATAGAAATCAAATAGCTGGTTTAGCTTCGACAGGCTCAACCAACTTTTTGAGGGTTCACGGGCTTGTCGAAAGATCATCATCCTTCAATTCTAGCCAATGGCTGACTTGTCGCAATTTTCCACGATCTCCATTACCTGCCCGAAAGGGATTGTTACTTACCTTAAAAAAGAAGTTCAGGAACTTGGGTTTCCGCTACTTAAAGAGCGTGTAGCTGGAATAGAAACCAGGGGTTCACTGGAAGATTGTATGAAATTGAATTTGTGCCTTAGAACGGCTCATAGGGTGCATTTCCAGTTGAAAAATTTTAAAGCCTCCAATGCTGAAGAGCTTTCTGAAACACTAAAATCCATCCCCTGGGAAGAGTACATTAACAAGCATGGGTATGTGAGCATAACTTCGTTTATAAAAAATAAAACGATCACCAACACCCAGTTTGCAAACCTGACAGTGAAAGACGCTATCGTGGATCGAATCCGGATGCGAACGGGAACACGCCCTGATTCTGGCCCCAAACTTGATAGAACGGTGGTTTTTTTGTTTTGGAAAGGTGATCAGGCTACCATATACCTGGATACCTCCGGGGAATCTATTAATCGCCGCGGATACAGGATAAACAATCATACGGCACCCATGCAGGAAACCCTTGCTGCAGCACTTATTCTTGCAAGTAAATGGGCACATGGCCAGCATTTCATCAACCCGATGTGTGGCAGCGGCACCCTGGCAATAGAAGCAACTTTGATGGCCTTAAATCGCGCTCCCGGGCTCCTTCGCCCCAACTTTGGTGTTAAACACATCAAAGGATTTGACGACAATGCCTGGACTTCCCTGCGATCAGAGCTGAAACAGGCTTCATCAAAAACTATTGAAGGAAAAATCATAGCTACTGATATAGATGCCCGGGCCATTGAAGCTGCAAAGAAAAACGCCAAAACTGCCGGTGTTGAGCATCTCATTGAATTCCAGCAATGCGATTTCAGGGATACCGAAATCCCCGGCGGTGATGGCATCGTTTTATTGAACCCACCCTATGGAGAACGTATCGGTGAACAACAGGAATTGAGAACACTTTATCAGGAAATCGGTGACTTCTTCAAACAAAAATGCTCCGGAAAATGGGGCTATGTGTTTACTGGAAATTTTGATTTGGCTAAGAAAATAGGCCTTCGAAGCAACCGCCGTTTAGAGTTTTATAATTCCACGATTGAATGCAGGTTGCTGGAGTTTGAGTTGTATTAACACTCCTTTTTATAGTCATCGCTGTAAAAGCAGGGATCTGAATTCCCACCTTTGCGGGAATGACTTCTTGTCTTTTT
>JAKSCW010000479.1 GCA_022360375.1 Balneolales bacterium | reverse complement strand
TCAAAGAAAGGAGTCCGGCAACTGATGTCGCTTCCTTTACAGAATGAATTTCCCATTGAGATTCTAAGCGGAAGCCTACTTTAATATTTGTATTGCCTACATCCAGAAAAGCAAGTTTTTCAGCCTGAATAGAATCGAATTCACTCATAATTTTGTAGTACCTTGTGCGAACAGAGAATACAAAATCCAACACTCAGTTGTATGAACCTTGAAGGAAAAGTAGCAATTGTAACCGGAGCCAGCAGCGGAATTGGAGCCGAATTCAGTAAAATCCTGGTGGAAAGCGGAACCAAAGTATATGGTTTGGCCCGAAGCATGGAAAAATTGAACAATGTGCAGGAACATATTGGAAATGGTTTTGTTCCGGTTCAAATGGATATTACCAGGCATGAAGCGGTTGATGGTTGGGTGGATTCTACCTTCGGTAAGGAACTGCCGGATATTCTTGTAAACAATGCCGGACTCGGTTACTTCGCCAATATTGATAATTTAGGATTGAAGGAATGGCAACAAATGATGGATGTGAATCTTTCCGGGGTGTTTTATACCACCCGTACCATTGTTCCTTTGATGAAGAAAAATGCGAATGTGTGTCATATTGTAAATATTGCTTCCATAGCTGGTTTAATGGGTAACCCCACTCTTTCCGCGTACAACGCCACCAAGTTCGGGTTACGAGGTTTTAGTGAGGCTTTGTTCAAAGAACTTCGGTTTGATGGAATTAAGGTAACTTGTTTTTTCCCGGGTTCTATTGCCACGAACTTTTTTGACAGTATCGAAACTATGAACCTTCACGCGAATATGATGCAACCTTCGGATATTGCCAAAACACTGAAATTTGTGCTGGAAACTTCCGATAACTACCTGATTAACGAACTTACTATGCGTCCTTTGAATCCAAAACCTCCAAAAGAATAGCCTTTTGAGAGCATCATATCTTCTGTTTATTGGTTTGTTCTTTTTTAATGCCGCTTGTGTGGAAAAGCAAGAAGTGATTTCTGCGCCCGCCTTTCTGCTTGATGAAGAAACCTATATTGAACTGTATGTAGAACTCAAACTTCTGGATACCATTAAACAGTCTGTTGACAGCTCACAGTTTGATAGCACCCTTAAGGATAGAATTTATGATCACTATGGGATAACCGAAGAAGTGTTTCTCGAATCCCATGCCTATTACCAAAGCAAACCTGCAGAACACGTCGCCAGGTTGGAAAAAGCCTCACAGCTTATTGAGGCTTCCATCGGGTCATTAAATGAAAACTGATCGGCTATGAAACAACCAGCCGGTAGTATCCCTGGTTAGATTCATCAGGTTCAATCATTTGCTCTTCAGTTAAATACTTCAACACCTCTCTCACTTTTGTTTTGCTCCACCCCTGCTCCCCTTCCAATGCATTAATGCTTATCTTCCTCTCAACTAATGCTTCAAATGCGAACCGAATCTCTTTCGAAGTGAGAACAAGTTCTTCCTGAATTCCTGCAGAGCAGTTATCACACTTACCACATTTTTTAGCATCTGTATCACCAAAATAGTTTCTTAAGTATACTTCCCTGCATTCTTTCGTTTCTGCATAACCATTCATGTAGTCCAATTTTGTCAACAGGTTATTTCGATAATTCTCAATTTCATCCCGGCCTAAAGGCAGTTCCCTCATTCGTGGATGTAATAACCTTATCAGGTTATTTTCATCCTGTATAGAATACATCAATACCTGGTCGTGTTGCATCAGTACATTTAGCGCCTTAATCAATACATTTCTAGTGACCTGCAATTTTTGCAACACCAGTTCCAACTCTATTTGAACAGAATTTCCAAAAGCAAGATGGCCAAACATGCGCTCTAATTTGTCTACAAATTCTACTTTTTCGGGATTTCCACACCGCTCACGGAACCGAATCATCATTTCCTGGGAAAGTGCAAACTGAAGATTCAGCATTGCCGGTACTTCATTTCGAATAATCAACACATCGAATTGTTCCATTAACTTTAAAGAAGCCTTGATAATAGGAATTGGAATTGCTGAGCGGGTTTTGATTTTATCCATCTGGTATGGCCGAAGTTCGGGCATTACTGAGCCTACCGCCAAATTCAATGAATCGCACAATGCGTTGTATACGCGACCTAATTCTTTCCTGGTTGGGTAATTATCCTGTATTCGTTTCCGGAGTTTGTTGTAATCGGAATCGCGATAAAACAAGATAGGAAAAGCTTCTTCTCCGTCACGCCCGGCTCTTCCCGCTTCCTGGTAATAGGCTTCTATGGAATATGGCATTTCCTCATGGAACACATAACGGCAGTCCGGTTTATCGATACCCATCCCAAACGCATTTGTAGCAATCACAAGAGGGGTTTCTCCGGAAATCCAGCGGGTTTGGATATTTTTTCTCTTTTCGGAATCCATTCCCGCATGATAAGCTTCTGCCGGGATACCGGTTTGTGATAGTTCATTCGCCCAATCTTCACAATTTCTCCGGGTTCCCCCATACATCAGGCCATCTCCTTGTTTGGCAGCTTTTTGTATGGATGATCTGACCTTTCCTTTTTTGTTTTGAGAATTAACTACCCACCATTTAAGGTTAGGACGTGAGAAACCCCGGGAGATTATCACAGGATCTTCAAAACGCAGGGAATCCAAGATATCCTGTCTCACTTCTGGTGTAGCCGTAGCGGTTAATGCCAGCCATTTTACGGGGTGAGAAAGCGCATCAAACGCGGACCGGATTTCACGATAGGCCGGCCGGAATTCATGCCCCCATTCCGAGATACAATGTGCTTCGTCTACAGCTATCAATTCGATATTCAATTGTTCCATTTCTGCCTGAAAAAGTGGTGTTTTCAACCGTTCAGGGGCACAATACAGCAGCTTGTACATTCCGTTTCGTGCATTCACCAATCGTTGCTCAATTTTATAATTCGGGATGGTACTATT
>JAKSCW010000519.1 GCA_022360375.1 Balneolales bacterium | reverse complement strand
GCTTCCGGGGATTTGAAGGAAGCTCTGGATTTGTGTTTAAGCTGTAAAGCCTGTAAGAGTGAATGCCCCGCCAACGTTGATATGGCAAAAATGAAAGCGGAATTCAGTAATGGTTGGCAGAAGCAACATGGAGTTACGAATTCAGAATGGTTTTTTGGGAATGCAGGAAAATTGTATCCCATGGCGTCAAGGTTCCCTTTCATTTCAAATACACTTACAGCTTCAGCGCTTGGAAAAGGCCTGTTGAAGTACTTTTTCAATGTCAGCCCAAAAAGGGATTTACCAAAGTTTGCCAAGCAACCTTTCCATGGATGGTTCAAGAACTATGAAGCCCCTAAAAAGAAAAAAAAGGTACTTTTGTTAGCTGATGTATTCACCAACTATCATGAGCCTCAAATAGCAGTAGATGCAATTAAAACGTTGGAATATTTAGGGTTTCAGGTCATGGTTTCTGACGTTAAAGAAACAGGCAGGCCCCAAATTTCGAAAGGCTTGTTGAGCGATGCCAAAGAGATTGCAAATGAATGTATAGAGGCACTGAAACTGTCGGCACAGATGGACATCCCCATCATTGGATTGGAACCCTCTGAAATATTGACCCTTCGAGACGAATTTGCTGATTTGGTAGATGACTCAAAGCTCGAAATTGCTCAAAAAATTGCTGCAAATACGTTTACTTTCGAGGAATTTGTTGTGAAATATTTGGATCGAATTTCGATTTTAACAGACGAAAAATTGATTGTCCATAATCATTGCCATTCTAAGGCATTAATTGGGAATGGCCCACTTCAAAAAGCATTAGAAGCTTGGGGATTTGAAGTTGAAGTACTTGACTCCGGTTGCTGCGGAATGGCGGGCAGTTTTGGCTATGAGCATAAAAACTATGATATATCCATGCAAATTGGAGAGCAGCGTTTATTCCCGGCAATTCAACAAACAGGTGAAAATAGTAACATTTGTGCTCCGGGTTTTTCTTGTAGGCATCAGATAAAGGATGGAACTGGAAAAGAGGCCTATCATCCGGCAACTTTTATGGCTCGCTTGATTACACATCCTTAATTGATACAGGAAACGATTTTACCTTTCGGTGTCGTTGACTTAACTAAATAAAATCAGATATCATGAAAAAAAGCTACTTTATCGTTGTATTTCTTTTAGGGGTTTCAACCCAAATACTGGCCCAGGTTGACTATCCATCCCAAATTCAACCTATCCTGACGAGTAATTGCAACAGTTGCCATAGCCAGGGGCAGAATAGTTTTAATTCCAGTTCTTATGATGCGGTAATGGCCAGTGTAAGTCCAGCAAACCGTTATGACAAAAATCACGTAATTGCTGGTGACCCTGATGGCAGTCCTTTAGTAGATAAAATTGAACCCGATCCGGATCATGGTAATCGAATGCCTACAGGGGGTTCTTTGAGCAATAATGAAATTAGTCTTATTCGAACGTGGATAGAAGAAGGGGCAAATGCGGTTGCCACGAATAACGAAATTGAAGAGGAAAACCCGACAGAATTCAAGCTACTAGGGAATTATCCAAATCCTTTTAATCCAGGTACAAATATCCGGTTCCAGGTTCCGGAAGCGGCACAGTATTCGATTTCAATTTATACCGTCCATGGCCAGCTCATTTCTGAGCAGGTAGGAAGGGCGTCTATTGGTACCAACACCGTGGCTATTGATTTAGGAAACCGCCCGACAGGTGTTTATATCTACCAATTGAGAGCACGGGTAAATGGGACAAATCAGGTTATCGGTTCGGGGAACATGACCTTGATTAAGTAATCAAGTCAATTTCCGTATGGCGAAACTTTGTTTTTCTGTCGGTTCAATGGTTAGATAAATCAACTCCCAGCCAAACTGAACACAGAACTCATGAACGGCTTCGATTACCCCGTATCGGTAAGTAGTAATCCAATTTCCGGTTACATAATCGTGCCCGGCAATAATCCCACCTTCTTTTACCTTGGGGGCAAACAGGTGGAGTTCGTCCCGGGTGGTTTTATAGGAGTGATCCGTGTCGATGTAAATCCAATCGAAGTAACCGTCTTCAAAATCAGAGGCTGCTTCTGTTGAATACTTTTTATGAATATGAACCCGGCCTTCATCAATCGGTTTTTGGAAGTGAGCCCTTACACTTTCATACTTTCCATCATGAAAACGGTCAGTTCCCCAGATGTCAATCAGATGAAAATTCTCCGGTCTGTTAATCTCAAATATCTTCCGGCTGAAGTTTCCTTCGTCAACTCCTATTTCTGCAACATTTCCACCGGTTCCGAACTTCTGTAACATCATTTCGCGATTTAATAACGAGGCACAATTTTCCACGTTTTCGGGATTTAAAGGAATTTTAGGGATCTCGTTATCAATATTAACCCGCCCCTGCTGAAGCATTTGGATGATTTTTTTTATGTATGCCTGAGCCTGTTCTTGCTGTTTTTCTTTTGAGGGAGCCGGTTCAAGTACGTTTTGTGCCATAGTTTTCCAAATAACTGGTTGTTGTTTGTGATGTAACTAAACCAGGATACTTCAATAACTATGCCGATTGAAATTAGTTCAAGTGTGCATTTCTTTGGATAAGTTCTCTGGCACTCAGGATAGTTGCTTCAGATATTTCGGCACCGCTCATCAGGCTGGCTGTTTCATATACGTGTTCCTCCTCAGACAGGGGGATTATATTTGTAGTAGTACGTTCTTCTGATTCTGATTTTACCACTTTGTAGTGCTTATGGGCCTGGCTGGCAATCTGAGGCTGGTGGGTAATAGCTATAATTTGACAATGTGAAGACAGCACTCGCATTGCCCGGCCTACTTTTTCGGAAATCTCCCCACTAATTCCTGTATCAATTTCATCAAAAATCATAACGGGAAGGCTTTGTTCTTTAGCCAGTATGGATTTGAGTGCCAGCATTACGCGGCTGATTTCACCACCAGAGGCAATTTTGGCAAGGGGTTTGGGTTCTTCACCTTTGTTAGTGGAAATGAACAATCGAACTTCATCACAACCGGAATCCGTACACTCAATTGGTTGATCATTAACTTCAATCCAGCCACTGGATGCGAAAAGCCAGTTTACCCGTACTTCCATAGTTGCATATGGAATTCCCAACTTACCCAATTCGAGTTCAATATCATTACTAAGTTGTTTCCCAATTTCCAGTCGTTTTTGGTGAAGAGAGATAGCTGCATCAGCTAACCTGATGCTTTGTTCCTGGATTGAACGCTCAAGTTTTTCGATGGCAAGATCGAAATTGTCCGCAATAGAAAGCTCATGCTGGATTTCGGCAAGATAAGCAATGAGTGAGGGGATATCGCGCTGGTATTTTTTTTGAAGACGAGCGAGTTCAGCTTGCCTTTGCCTGAGTTCTTCCAGCCGCGCGGGATTGAATTCTATGTTATTTCGATAGCGCTCTGCAAATTGAACGGCTTCGTTGATACTTACACGTGCAGCATTAATTTCCTCCAGGTAGGTTTCAAACTCGGGTTCAATCCGGGCCAAATCTTCAAGATTCAGTTTCAGAGCATTTAGCAAATCAAGAATATTGGCTTCATCACTTTCGGTAAGTTCAGAAATGGCAGCAGCTTTTTGGTCGAGCACTTCGGCGTTATCCAAAAGATTCATTTCACTTTTTAATTCCTCTTCTTCTTCCGTAGCGAGCCTTGCTTCTTCCAGTTCTTTCACCTGAAAACGATACAATTCCGTTTTCTCCTGAAGTTCTGATTCTCTCTTTTTTAATGAAGAAAGTTCTTTCTGAAGCGATTTCATTGCTTCATATTCATTTTGGTAATCGAAGAGAATGGGTCCAATTTCTCCAAAACTATCAATCATCCCCCGATGGTTCTCCTCCTTAAGCAGAAGTTGGTGATCGTGCTGCCCGTGTAAATCTACCAGTTGGTCGCCAATCGCTTTCAATACTGAAATGGGCACAGGAGTATCATTCACAAAGGCCCGGCTTCCTGTTTCCCGAATTTCTCTCCTTAAGATCAGGAACTCGCCAAATTCGATTTCATGTTCTTGCAGCAGTGAAACCAGAACCGGACTTGAAACAACTTTAATTGTGGCTTCAGAAATGGATTTGCTCGAACCTTGGCGAATTACTTCTGTGTCAGCGCGTTCGCCTAAAATCATATTCAATGCACCTATGATGATCGATTTTCCGGCTCCTGTTTGTCCGGTTAGAACGTTTAGTCCCTGCTCAAATTGAACTTCCAGTTCATCGATTAGTGCAAAATCTTTAATGTACAATGATTGGATCATTGAAATTGGGAATTAGAAATTATGGATTGTGAACTTTTTCTGGTTCTCTGAGTATCGTAGAATTAAGAATTAAAGATGAAAAATTTAAAATTACTCAAGATTGGTTCGGGTAGTTTTAACGATGGAAGATAAAATATTTACTATTTCTAAAGCTTCTTTTTGAAGGTGGGATACATCAATTTCGGTTAGCTCTCCTTCTTGTAATAATTTCAACCAATAACGAGTTTCGCGGGCTTCTTTCAACGAAATGGAGATTTTCGCCAGGAAATCTTTCTTGGATTGACCACCAATAGCTTCCTCCACATTTGCGCCAATTGAAGTTGCCGAACGCAGTAATTGCTTAGAAATAATGAACTCCCTTTCGTTTTGAAGTTGTTTATAGAGGATAATGATGGAAAGCGAAAAGGCAAAGCTTTTTGTCTGGATCAAATTTTCCTTCATGGGAAACTTATTTTTAATTTTAAAGCTTTCATTTTTAATTACTGGTAAGACCGGATAAGAGGAAAACCCTTACAATCTGTCTATCTTTGCAGGATGAGTGAAGAAAAAAATACTACGGTTTACGAGTTCAAAGTACCAACAGGGCAACAGGAATCAATTCGGTTAGATGCATACATAACCAGTTTTGTTGAGAACGCTACCCGGAACAAAGTGCAGAAGGCAATTAAAGACGGATATGTTTGGGTGAACGGAAAAAACGAGAAAGCATCCTATAAAATGCTGCCCGGGGACGAAATCTACATTGAATTACCACTACCTCCTCCACCCGAAGCCAAGGCTGAAGAGTTGGATTTAGATATCGTTTTTGAAGATGATGATCTGATTGTTGTAAATAAAGCGCCGGGAATGGTGGTGCATCCGGCATATGGAAACTGGACAGGAACCCTGGTAAACGGGTTGATGCATCATGTAGAAGATTTGGCCGGAGAAGAGGAAGACAATTTGCGGCCAGGGATCGTGCATCGCCTGGATAAGGATACCAGTGGACTGTTAGTGGTGGCGAAAAATGACGAAACACTTGCTTCACTTTCAGCATTGTTCGCTGAAAAAGACATCGAGCGTACATATTGGGCTATTGTTTGGGGTACTCCCCATGAGCAGCAGGGAACGGTTGAAGGTGATATTGGCCGCTCTAAGCATGATCGAAAATTAATGACGGTGCTTCCCGAAGGGCGGGGAAAGCATGCCGTTACCCATTGGAAAGTGCTGGAATATTTTGATTATCTAAGTCTGGTAGAGGTGAAACTTGAAACCGGGCGTACCCATCAAATTCGTGTACACTTTAATCACATTGGGCATAATGTTTTTGGAGACTCTACCTATGGCGGAACCTCTGTCCGTTACGGCCCGAACACTGGCGCCAGGAAAGTAATGTTTCATAAGCTTATTACGGGTTTGGGCCGCCAGGCACTTCACGCCAAAACCCTGGGTTTCAAACACCCAAAAACAGGAGAAATGGTGAGCTTCAATTCGGAGCTCCCGGAAGATTTCCAGCACGTATTGGATACACTCAGAGAGAAGTGTAAAACGGAGTATTAATTCGTTATTTCTTATTGAATCATGAGATTTGGAAAGATGAACTTCTGCAAGCATTTATGCTCAGTTCTGATCTGAAAAATTTGCAGCAATGTAATCGTTAATAATAGAAATTGTATTTCCTACTATTTGTCCTTCCCCTAAATTTGTGAGTATTACAACCCCCAAATCGAATTCAGGGTATAAACTAAGAGAAGAAGCATATCCGTCAATGTCCCCGCCATGATAAATAACAGTGGTATTATTTTTTTCCGAATCAACGATAAAACAACCTAAACCGTAACTCCAGGTATCATTTATACTAAAATAATTGGTTTGCTGAATTTTATTGATTGTACGGGAATCGAGTAATTTGAGCATAAATGTATTAAGGTCTGAAATAGAACTGAATAAATTACCTGCCGCTGATAACGCCCCCATATCCCAGGGTTCTGTTCTGGTAATGGGCAAATTGTTTAAATAGGGTATCGCAAGATTTTGTTCTAAAGTACTATTCAAAGTCAAAGATGTGTTACCCATGTTATACGGGGCAAAAATGTATTCTTCCATTAGCGCGGGTAATGCCTTGTCAAAATGATTTTCCATAGCTATCCCTAAAACCCCATATCCAAAATTTGAATAGTTGTACCTGGTACCGATTGCGGTACCTATCGAAACCATTTCTATTCCTTCAAACATTTCAGCTTTAGAATATCCTTTAATAGGGTCGGGATCTGTTCTTTGAAGATTTGCAGGGTATCTGGGGAATTCAGATGAGTGGGTTGCAATTTCCTTTAAAGTAACCGGGCGTCCATCTGATGATTTTGGAACTTGTACTGAAGAAGGAAAGAACTTTGCCAGGGAGTCGGTAAGAGAAAGAGATTCCTGATCAATAAAACCAGCCAGTAAATGTCCGGTGAATACCTTTGTGACAGACCCTAACTGATAAATGGTATTTTCTGAAGCTAAAACCCTGTTTTCCATATCCGCATACCCAAAACCCTGAGCCAGAATCACTTCCCCGTTTTTAACAATACCTACTGCAATACTTGGAATCCGGTTACCGGATATCTCTTCGTTGATAAGAGAATTGAGCTCATTAATTTTGGAATCAAGGGTGGGATTAGTTTGAGCATAACAAAACACAGCACAAGCCTGAATGCAAAGGATCGGGATTATTTTCTTAATAACGAACATTCTATTTTGTTACACCAACAACTAGTTTTTCATATTCAATGTCATTTGGTTCCCATAATTCTACTTTGTTGCCTTCAAGGTCAAGAATATGTACAAACTTCCCGTATTCGAATACTTCAATGGTATCCAGAATGGTTACTCCGGACTCTTTTAGCTGTTCAACTAAGTTTTCCAGATCTCCAACACGGTAATTGATCATGAAGTCCTTTGATGAAGGTTCAAAGTAAGTTGTAGAGGCAGAAAATGGGCTCCATTGGGTAAATCCTTTTTTTGTACTGTCATTACTTATTCGCCACTCAAAATTAGTTCCCCATTCATCAGTATCAAGTCCAAGATGAGTTTTATACCATTCTTTCATTTTGGCAGGGTCCTTACTTTTAAAAAATATTCCTCCTATTCCTGTTACTTTTTCCATTGGCTGATTTGTTTCCAGGTTTTTATTACTCAAAGAGTCGGTACCTGAGATTTCGTTTGTAACGATACCCAGTCCGAATATCAAAACATAAATAAAGGCTTGACGGAGTTCTTGCATTTCTATTTCTCAGAAGTTTTAACAGTGTATGCCTTATGCAAAATGGTCCACGTATCTTCAATTTTTGCAAGAATAAAGTAATCAATGAACGGAGCGTCACGATTAGGAATAATGATTTCTGCTTTAGCAATAGCCACATTAGTTTCGTAATCGATGGACAAAATCTTACCTGTTCTTCCCGTATTTCGGCCTTCTGTAATTCCGTTTATATAATCCTGACCATACCACACATTTAGCTTTCCATCCCGAATTGAATAGAGATTCAGGTCTGGATGGAACGCTTGCCGTACCTGGTCCTGATTTCCGAAAGAGGTTCCTTCGATATAATCGGTAATGGTTTTGGTGATTAATTCCAGGTCTGTTTGAGCCTGAATTGGAACAGACATCAATAAAAGGGATAAAGTAAAAAACGATATTTTCATTAACAGATTATTGAATGAGTTTTGCAAAAATCTATTAAAACGCAGAAATAAGAACTCAAAATTGATCTTCAGATTTATAAATCTGAAGGAAATTATTCCAAATTCTTTTTGAATTTACCGGGTGTGACGCCCTTTATTTTTTTGAAAGCGGAATAAAAAGTAGAATTTGATTTGAACCCACATTCATAACCAATGGCCTCTAAGGTTAGAAACTGGTTTGAATGAAGCATTTTCTCTGCGGCATGAACTCTATATTCATTAATAAAACTGGAAAAGCTTTTATTCAGGTGATCGTTTAAATACTGAGATAGGTAGTTTGGTACGATGCCCATTTCTTTGGCTACATCTGTAAGTTTTAAATCCGGATTTTTAAAGAGTTGTTTTTCAACAAAAAGTTCATCCAGTTTAAGTGCAATAGAATTTGATTCTTCGTCTCTCATAATTTTTGAAGCATATTTCTCATGTGATTCAAAAAATGTCGACATCTTTCCTTTTCTAAGAATCCATAACAAAATGGAGATATAGAATGTGAACGAGAATGATAATGCTCCAACGATATAGGAAGTATAGCTATGGGTATAGTAAGCAAGAAAAACCACCCAAACTCCAAGTACTACATTTACCAGCCAAATATCTTCATTGCTCATGATTGGGTTTTTAGAGAAAACCCTTCGAAAGGAAGACTTTACCAAATAGCTCGCATAGCTTAAATAGAAAAACCAATGAATGTATAGGAACCAACCAAGAAAACCATGTTCTCCGCGTTGCCATAAATATCGGTATTCATGGTAGGGATAGAAGTAACCAAGAAATATCATTCCTGCAATAATCGGGAGGATATGAACAAGCCAATTCCAGGATTTGTATTCTCTGTCGGTAGTTGATCGTACATGCAGAAATAGAAATGGACCTATGAGTAAACAGGCGGACAATCCAAATTGAATAAAATGAGTTGAGATATCGCTATAGAAAGCAAAGAAAGCAGATTTAGTTACACGAATACTTATTACAAAAAGCAAGGCAGATAAGAAGTAAGTAGTCTCATTTCGCCGTTTGATGTAAAACGCGAAATAGGCACTAAGAAAAAGTCCGTTAACTCCTCCCAGGGCACTAAACAAGAATAAGAGCTGATCTTCCAAATCCATCAAGCCTGATTTCGTGAATTTGTACGTTCAAGTTTAGCAACCATTTTTCTTACCGAATTTTTAATTCCCGGAGATAGTGAATTTACATATTGGGGTTGAGCCAGCATCAGAATTTCAGGAATAAGCTCCGGATATTTTTCACCGATGTTCACCATCCAAACAAAAGCCCGGTACCGTACCGACGGCTTTTTTCGAATAGATTCCCATAGTTCTACAGAAAAATCGAAAAGCACACTTTCCTGTTCCTCAGAAAGTTCCATTCGTTCCAGGATTTT
The DNA here is from genome assembly GCA_022360375.1 of Balneolales bacterium. Taxonomy (GTDB): domain Bacteria; phylum Bacteroidota; class Rhodothermia; order Balneolales; family Balneolaceae; genus HXMU1420-13. Next base: position 3,640 of record JAKSCW010000519.1, on the reverse strand, counting down.
CATCAATTCCCGCTGGTGGCCTTCTTGCTTCGCAGGCAGCACGTCAATAATTGTATTAACTAAAGGTAAAACACGAGGATCGTTTTCCTCCATCATATGAAAAACCAGCCAGGCCGCCCTCCAGTTTTGATGAGGTTGATTAGAAAGGGAGATTTCAACGAGCTGTTCAAATTCCTCAGGATGCTGCTGAAGATAAGCAATAGCATCTTCTTTAAATTGTTTGTGCAAAACCTGCTGAAGGGATGAAGCCATCAGTATGCTATGTATTGCTTTTTTTCATGGATTGAATTTTCCAGTATGTAAGAGATCGCCATACCCATTCAAACGGACCGAACCGGAAATGTTTCAGCCACGGTTTTGACCAAAGCATTTGAGCCAGCCAAATTGCCAAAACAAGTAGAATCTGGATTGAACGCTCTACCTGGCCGAACAGCCCAAAGCCAACTCCGAAGAAGATCAATATCCCAATAATGGATTGAGTGAGATAATTGGTGAGTGCCATTTGCCCAACCGCAGCGAAACGCCGTTTTAACCATATTGCCTGGTTCGATTTACAGAATAACATCACCAAACAAATATAGCCGAAAGCTACCAAGGCACTTCCCCAGTAGTTGAATTGTGATCCAAGGAACATGGAATAATCCATCGACCAACCTGCATCGAAGTTTTTCATTACACCAGTAATGATCACCGGGAATCCAATCAGGAAGCAGATCACAGCTCCTTTGATATAGAATGCCGTGCTTCTTTCAGCTGAAAGTACGCCCCATTTGTATAAGGCCATTCCTACGAGCATGAGTCCCCCAGCCCGCCACATAAATAAAATGAAGAAAACAAAAAGTTCTAATTCCAAAGCGGAAGCAGACACTCTTTGAATCTGTTCAGGCAGCGAGCCAGTGATCGCGGCAATTTCTTCATTGATGAGTTCCGGAGTTGGCATCCAGCCAAGCAGAAGTTCATTGTAAGCTTCTTGGGGCATCATGGGTACGGTGTATCCAAAAAAGACGTAGATTAATGTGTGTACACTCATCAACAGGGTTCCTACAATAAGCAAGGTAGTCGGTTTTTTATTCCGGAACAGATATACAAATAAGGAACACACGGCGTAGGCTACCAGGATATCGCCGTACCAAATCAGATGGGCGTGAATCAACCCAATGATGAGCAGCCAAAAGTTGCGCCGATAGTGCAATCCCGCCGATTTTCCGGTCTTAGCCTTGGCCCGTTCGGTAACCAGTATAATTCCGGCACCAAAAAGAATGGAAAAAATGGACATGAATTTCTGGTCGGCGAAAATGTGACTCAACACCCACACCCAATAATTTACACCCTCTAGATCGCCGTAGGCCAGCGGATTCAAATAAGCAGCGCCAGGCATTGCAAAGCTTTGGATATTCATGATCAAAATGCCAAGTATTGCAATTCCCCGTAAAATATCTAATGACTGAATTCTTTCCTGGCTGGTGGTAGGTGCAAGTTTGTTCCCCATAACAGTAATGTAGATTTGAAGCAGTTGATTAACACGAAGTATCTATATTTTGTGAAATATAAATGAATAAGATTCTCTGAAACGAAAAATTATTACGGAAAAAGGGTGGCGGCGAACCATTGTTATTTCGGATCCAAAGACATCACGTAGTCGTAACTTTCATTTAAAAGTTGGGCCAGAGTATCCAGGTCGTTTAGCATTTGTTCAGGAATCAAAATATAACCCTGCATGGTTGCACCATGAGATTTGAAGTAGGTGGTGCTTAACTCTTCAAAATATTTCTCCTGCACCGGTTTAGAAAATCTTATCCCAAGTTCTCCATTTTTGTTCAACAATGAGAACATATGTCCGTTTGCGGATGTGTACGGCATTGATTTTCCCTTTCTTTCAAAATTTGAGCATTTCGCTACCAATTCGTCATAAATTTTTAATCGCTCTTCCCACATGTTAATTATGGTTTGTTCTCTTTTTAAGAATATATAATTACGAATGAAAGATGAATAAAAAAAAATTGAAACTATTTCTTACTAAAAAGTAGAAGTAATGAATTTCTATTGTATATTTGTTCTACAAATTAAAAACATATGAAAGAAACAAAACTTGGTGATTTTGAAGAAACCCTGCTTCTTATTGTGGGAATTCTTGACAAAGAGGCCTACGCTTTTAGGATTGCAGAAGAATTTGAGGCACAATTAAACAGACCGGTCTCTATTGGAGCAGTGCATTCAACGCTGAATCGGTTAGGTGAAAAAGGATTCCTGAAATCCGAAATGGGTCAACCAACAGCGGAAAGGGGTGGTCGTCGTAAGCGGATCTATGAAATCACCGGAGCCGGGCATCGTGCTCTTGAACTATCCAGAGATTTAAAATTATCTCTTTGGAAGCAATTTCCTGCGTTTGCAGGGTTTAAATTTAGTGTAGGGTAGATGGAACATCAGCCACCTAAATGGGCAACTCGCTTGCTGTGCTTTTTCCTTAAGGATGAACTCCAGGAAGAAGTGCTGGGAGATTTAGAAGAGCAATATTTCTCCTATTTAAAAAGGTATTCACCAAATCGGGCTGCACTGAATTATTGGTTCCAGGTTATTAATTATCTGCGGCCTTTTGCCATCAAAAATTTTCAATCCCCTCAAATCTATCCTTCTATGCTTTCTCACAATATCAAAATCAGTTATCGAAACCTGCTTAAAAACAAAACGTTCTCATTGATTAATATTGGAGGGCTGGCGGTAGGTATCACCGTTTCTATTTTCATCGCACTATGGGTGATGAACGAATTCTCCTTCAATAAAAATCATGAGCACTATGATCGGATCGTACAGGTGTTCAGGAAGGATGTAACGCCTGAAGCTATCTATATCAATAGTTCCATGACGGGTGGACTTGGTGGAGAAATTGAAGAGAAGTTTCCGCATTACTTCGAATACACAGCGCTCACTTTTTTCAGACCGAACGAGCAAATTCTTACTATTGATGAAAATTCATTTGAAGAAATGGGTTATTTCTTCCAGCCAGATATTACTCATATTCTTTCTCTCCCCATGCTGGATGGTACCAGGGATGTGCTTCAAAACCCGAGTAATGTAATTATCTCAGAATCTTTTGCGAACAAGGCTTTTGGAAATGAAAGAGCTGTCGGAAAAACGATTAACCTAAATGCTGATGTGGATTTGATAGTGGGAGGAGTATTTAAGGACTTGCCTATGAACTCCACGTTTGGGGACGCTTCTTTCTTTAGTTCTATGGCACTTTTCTACAATGAGCAAAACCCCTATGTATGGGATAACTATAACATGAAATTATTTGCTTTACTTCAACCTGATGTTGCCGTTGAAGATGCTTCGTTGGCCATTAAAGACATTATTGCGCCTTACCGGGATGACTTATATAACAAGGGAGAGGTGTTTTTGCTTCCTATGAGGGATTGGAATCTGAATTCAACCTTTGAAAATGGGGTGCAGGTTGTAAGCCGGAAAGTACAGTTTATTCGATTATTTGTTGTAATAGGTCTTTTTATTCTCCTCATTGGATGTATCAATTTTATGAATTTGAACACCGCTCAATATCAGACCAGGGGGAAGGAGGTAGGTATTCGACAGACGTTGGGTTCAGTGAGAACGGCGGTGGCAAGCCAGTTCCTGGTTGAGTCGT
>JAKSCW010000516.1 GCA_022360375.1 Balneolales bacterium | reverse complement strand
CTGCCTTTTTCATCTTCAACAGGTGTATATCTTATTTTCTGCCAATCCATCATATCAGCTACTAACTCCGGAATGTCATCCTTATGTACTGTAAACAAATCGGTTGTCATAAATTCTTCTACCAATAATTTAGAAGGTGTCCACCCTTCTGCATCTTCCAGCTTTGCCAACCCCCATTTATGAACTGGTTCCCCCTTTTTTTGATTTTTTTCCATAGCAGACGTGATGGTAGTAATGGCTTGTTCCCGGTTTACATCCTTCGTCAAATTATTGTAAGACTTTACCATCCAGATGGAACCCGTTTTGCCCGCCTCCACGCGATCTTTAATTACGGTTAAATACGTATCTATATCCGAGCTATTGATGTTTGCTTTCTTTAAACCATGATGGGCAATCGGTAATAATTCATCCATGATCAAATCTTTCGCACTGATTTTTTTGCCCCCTGTCCATTCAAATGTAGAATCAATTCCCATTTTTGCAGCTGCAAAGAAATTCCTCCGGGAATCATCAAATTCCAGTTCTTTTGTTATATCCGGGTGCTCATCTTCAAATCCATTCAGTACTCCCAGCCAAAAAGCCGTATTGGCCATCTCATCAATAACAGTGGGACCGGATGGAAAAACCCTGTTTTCAATTCTTAAATGAGGTTTTCCACCACCCACTCCATAGCAGGCCCGGTTCCATCTATACACGGTTCCATTATGAACCTTAAGTGCCATTAATTCGGGTGGAATACCCTGGCTCATCAGTGCATCCACATTTTCATCTACAATGGAACTAAGTAACACCCGGTAACGGGAAATGTCTTCCCGGTAAATTTCAAGAATAGATTCTTCCAGCCAGGCATTTCCATAGGTAACCCGTGGACTACTATCACGGATATGATCCCCTACTCCCCGGGTATCTACAGATTGATGAAACAAAGCTATACGCGTTTCAGCCCAAAGCCGTTTTCCTAAAAAAAGCGGTGAATTAACTGCCGCAGACAGAATTGGTCCGGTAATCGCCTGCGCAACATTATACTTTGCCGCAAATTCATTGGGTTTAATCTGCAGATGAACCTGGAATCCCGTATTACAGCCCTCCAGCATTGGAGTGTCAAACTTCATCAATAGTTCATCCATTCCCTGAATTCGAAGTTCATATTCCTTCCCGCGCAGGTTATCAATAGCATCACAAAGTGCTTTATACCGGGAAATTTCTGTAAGGCTTTTGATCGAAATATCCGATTTTCGAATAGTGGGGAGTACCCCTGTGAGAATCACTTTTGCACCAAACTCTGACGCGACTTCACGAACTTTTTCAATGGAATGCTGAAGTGCATGTTCCATATGAGAAAGGCAATCGCCTTCGAATTTCAAAGGAGGGTTTACATTAATTTCGAGATTGAACTTAGCGAATTCATGCGTGAAATTTCCTCCGCCTAATTTGTCTAATACTTCACCTGCACCAAAAAAAGGTTTCTCATTTTCATCAACTAAGCAGAGCTCTTGTTCCGCTCCAATTCTTATGGGTTCTGTTTCAAACCATTCCTCGTCCAGCATTCGCTCCATAGCGCGCAAATCCTTTAGCACATTTTTCATGAAATGCTGCAGTTGTTCCTGATTTTCGGCCAGTTTTACCCTTGTATCTCCCATAAAAATCGTTGGTCAATGATTTCCAGCATAAATACTTACTTTCTTCGCGTTATTGCAACTTTTTAGCGAATAGAATCAATATTTATATTTACCCTAACCTGAGACAGACCTGCATCCGCCTGGTGATGGTAGTTTTCCATAATCAAATTCATTAGCGCCTGAATGTATCCGGCACCTTTCTGTACATCAATTTTGAGATAAATTTCCCAAACATAATTTTTGTTCATCCAGCCAATTGCCGCGGGTGATGGCCCAAGAATAGGGAGGTCGGGAACAATACCTTCAACCACATTCTTCAACCGGTGCGCCGATTGTATCACCTTCTGTTCATTTTTTGCTTTCAGTACAAACCTGATGATTCTTGAATATGGCGGATACTTCAATTCCCTCCTAAATGCCATTTCCTCTTTTGCAAACCCCTTGTGATCGTGAAGTTTTGCAAACCGGATAACTGGATTATCGCTTTGTCGCGTTTGTATGAAAACCCGTCCTTTTTTATCAGCCCGTCCGGATCGTCCTGAAACCTGGCTCAACAATTGGTACAAACGTTCGGACGAGTTAAAGGAAGGAAAGGCTTGTTCGGTATCTGCATCAATTACTCCCACGGTGGTCACATTTGGGAAATTCAGCCCCTTCGCCACAAGTTGAGTACCCAGTAAAATATCGGCTTTTTGGTCTTCGAAGTCCTTCAGAATACGTTCATGGGCCCCTTTTCCGGAAGTAGAATCTTTATCAAAACGAAGCACCTTAGCCTCTGGAAATAACTCTTCCAGTTCTTCTTCAATTTTCTGGGTTCCTGAACCTTGAACAATAAGTTGTTTTGAACCACATTTTTCGCAGTAAGTGTCTGCTTTTCTGGAATACCCTGAATAATGGTCCAGCAAGATATTTCGGTGTTTGTGGTAAGTCAGGCTTACCGAACATTCAGGGCTTTGGGGGATGTGACCACAATTATCGCATTGAATATAACTTCCAAATCCCCGCCTGTTATACAGCAGAATCACCTGCTCGTTTTTTGAAAGAGACTTTTCTATCGATTCAAACAAAGCTACAGATAAAGAACCACGCATTGCGTTTCTGTATTGCTTCAAATCTATAATGCTGATTTCTGGTAACTGTGCCCCTCCATGACGTTGACTCAATTCCATTAATTCTGCTTTACCTCTTTCCACCATCGAAAGAACCTGCATGCTGGGGGTTGCGCTACCCATAATCACAGTAGCTTTCGAAAGGCTAGCTCTCATGATAGCTACTTCACGAGCATGATAGCGAGGCGCCGGATCTTCTTGTTTATAGGAAGCATCATGCTCTTCATCCAGGATGATTAACCCCAAATTCTGAACCGGAGCAAATACCGCCGAGCGTGGCCCGATAGCAATGTGTTTCCTACCCGACTCTAACGCTTTCCATTCCGAAAGCCGCTCGCGATCTGTCATCCGGCTATGGAGAATAGCAACTTGATCTCCAAAAATATGTTGAAACCGGGAAACTGTTTGTGGAGTTAATGCAATTTCCGGAACCAGAACAATGCCCCCTTTACCCAACCCCCGGATTTCACTCAGCGCGTGGATATATACTTCGGTTTTACCACTCCCGGTAATTCCGTACAACAAAAAATTGGCGAACCTTCTGTCCTGGATGGCTGGCTTCATTTTTTGAAAAACCAGTTTCTGCTCTTCATTCAGAGGGTTAGGCGAAGCGGTTTCGAGTGTAACTTCTTTACGGATGTTATCCTCGGTTACCCAGTTATCGATTATCCAACCTTCCTTTTTTAGCCTGGATAAGGTGTAATTGGTAAACAGCTTATTTTGAATCAGTTTTGTGTGCCGAACAGGCATATCCAGCTTTGAAAACTCAAGCAGCGCCTGCTCCCATTTCCTGGGTTTTTCGGAATCAGTTTTGATGTCTGCAGGAGATTTACCGCTGCATAACTCCCAAACCCGGATTGTTGGCTGAACAGTTTTGAGTTCCGGTTCCTCCCAGATCTCAACTGCTCCTTTTCTGAGTAGCTGATTAAAAATTCTATTCCCCGAGGTTCCTTTGAAACGTTTTACCAGTTCGGAATATGACCACTCCTTTTCATCGATGAATTCTGCAATCAGGTCTTTCTCATCAGCAGAAATATTCCCTTCAAAACTTGAAGAGCGTCTGACATATTTCTTTGAAACAAAATTCAGACCAGAAGGAAGCGCTGCTTGAATCACCTCTCCCCAGCTACTGTAGTAGAACTGGTGAATCCACCGTGTAAGCTCCATAAGCTGCTTATCCACTACTGGCTTTTCATCCAGTATCTCACGTATGGGCCTTGTCTCAAAACTTGGTTTATTTTGATGAACTTCTACAATTACCCCGATTGCATAATAATTCCGAAAGGGAATCCAAACCCTGCGTCCAACCAACTCTTCGGAATGTTCCTTCGAATGGATGTGATAAGTAAATATTTTCCTGACGGCTGCAGGAAGAACTATATCAACGTAAGTTTGCACTATTATTTACCGGATAAAATGCTTTTGAGCATATCCAAATAATACGCTGAAATCAACTTTTATAAAGTGAATAATAAGTATAAAATGATCAAGAGAATTGGCAGGGTAAATACCAAATTACTTTCCCAATATTTAGTTTTTTCTCTCATAGTTCCTCCACCTTTTTAACTGTAACCTGCTTTCTTAGATGTAGTTCCTTCAAAAAGTGTACCAAATTCTTTAACGTTCTTACACCGCATATCCATGTCACCCCTAACCAAGCCAGCCATCTCTATCCAAACTCCTGTACTGGATCGCTTCCGCGATATGTGCAGACCGTATTCGCTCGCTATTATCTAAATCGGCGATAGTTCGGGCAACCTTTAGTATTCGATCATAGGCTCGTGCGGAAAGCCCCAGGGATGTAATTGCCTGCTTTAGGATGGAAGATCCTTCCGAATCCAACTCACAAACCTTTCGCACCTGCCGGGTATTCATTTGCGCATTGCTATACACCCCCTTCACTCCTAAAAATCTTTTGGACTGAATTTCCCTTGCTTCCACTACCCGGTTCCGAATTTGCTCCGAAGTCTCGCCTTTTGCTTTCCCGGATAGTTCATCATAACTCACCTTATTTACTTCTATGTGAAGATCAATCCGGTCTAACAAGGGGCCGCTGATTTTGCTCAAATATCTTTGCATTTGAAGGGAGGAAGTCCCGTTCATTTCGTTGGGGTTGTACCAATCTCCGGATGGCGAAGGGTTCATCGACGCTACCAACATCACACGGCTTGGATAGGTTACGCTCATTCTTGCTCTTGAAATGGAAACTGAGGCATCTTCCAATGGTTGCCGCATAACTTCTAACGCACTTCGTTTGAATTCAGGAAGCTCATCCAGAAACAAAACTCCATTATGCGCCATCGATATCTCTCCGGGCATTGGAATTCCGCCGCCGCCAACTAAAGCTACATCCGAAACAGTATGATGGGGTGCCCGAAATGGACGAGAAGTAATTAACGCTTTTCCATTTTGCATTAAACCAGACACAGAATGAATTTTGGTGGTTTCTAATGCTTCATCTAACGTTAGTGGTGGAAGAATAGTAGGTATTCGCCGAGCCATCATCGTTTTTCCGGAACCAGGAGGTCCCACCATCACCACGTTATGGCCTCCGGCTGCAGCAATTTCCAATCCACGCTTTACATTTTCCTGCCCGCGAACATCGCTGAAATCCAGCATTTCATGTTTTCCATTCTTGGTAAACACTCGTTGCACATCAATATTGAATGAATCCATATTACCTCGATTCTCCAACCAATCCTTTACCTGATTCAGATGTTCAAATGGAAAAATTTCGATTCCATCTACTACTGCTGCTTCCGGGCCATTTTGCTTCGGTACAATAAGGTATTTAAACCCTCGCTTCTTTGCCTCTACCGCAATAGGAAGCACTCCTTTAACAGGCCGGATTTGCCCATCCAGCGCAAGTTCACCCAGCATCACTGTTTCTTCGAGTTTTTCGGTATGAATCTGACCCGACATCCGCAGTAAACCCACAGCAATCGGAAGATCAAAAGCGTTTCCTTCTTTAGGTAAATCCGCTGGTGCCAGGTTAACAGTAATTCGCCCTAAAGGATAATAGGAGCCTGTATTTCTTATTGCTGCTTCCACTCTGTCTCTTGATTCCGATACCGCCCGGTCTGGTAATCCTACCAGGAAGAACTTCGGCATTCCATTCGTGTGATGCGTCTCCACATCAATGATTTTTGCATCTACCCCGACAGTAGACGCACAGTACACTCTTGCTAACATTTAACTTTGAATCTTTTTTATTACGTTTACGTAGCTAGACCCCGCTGGAGAAAACTCCTTACACAAAATTTCATAAATCGCACATATCATGAAAAAAGAAGAGGCTAAACAAAAAGCTAAACACATATTTGAAGAGGTGCAGGGTGGAGTAAACGAAGTAATCTCTAAAATCAGAGAATTCATCAAGGAAGGAAGCGCCCGCCGTCTTATTATAAAAAATGACAAAGGAGAAGTTGTTTTCCAGACTCAATTAGCCGTAGGAGTAGGTGGAGCTGCGTTAGTTGGTGCCATGGCCCCGGTTATTTCTGCGATTGGGATGTTTGCCATGTTTATTAATGATTACCAGATTTTAGTTGAGAGAGAAATTGACGAAGACGAGGGTGATGAATATTCTGTAGATGCGGAAATCATCGAAATAACCGAAGACGAGGAAGAGAAAGAGGAAACCAAAGAAAATACTTCTGCAAAAAAGGAAGAAGCTACTGAAAAAGAAGAAAAACAGGAGAAAGAAGAGAAAACTGTAGGAAAGAAGAAAAAGAAATAACAAAGGAGAGTTAAAACTCTCCTTTTGAACTCCTCTAACTAACTGCCACTCCAGCAAGCTGCTCTTCCGTCAACTCGCCTAAATAATGCTCAGCATCCAATGCAGCTTTACAACCTGTACCTGCTGCAGTAACTGCCTGCCGATAAATTGCATCCATAGCATCTCCACAAGCAAATATACCCGGAAGATCTGTTCTGGTGGATTGTCCCTGGGTTTGGATATATCCCACGTCATCCATGGTCAAAACGTCTTTGAATAAACCGGTATTTGGTTTATGACCAATTGCTACAAATAACCCAGTAACATCCGGTAAATTTGTAATCTCCCCGGTTTTCT
>JAKSCW010000514.1 GCA_022360375.1 Balneolales bacterium | reverse complement strand
TGAGCCAGTTCCAACCCATCCATTCGATTTAAAGGAATCATTACGATGTGTTCCTTATTAAATCCGAGGTTGTGGTTCCGGATGAAGTTCAGCTGGTTGTTCATCACTAAAGTACCAACGATAAGAAATACAGATAATCCGAATTGAAGGGTAACTAATGATTTAGAAAACAGGTTCGAACCGCTTAAGGTCAGCTTTCCTTTCAATGAATGGATAGGCTTAATGTTGGATAATAACAAAGCAGGATAACTGCCCGCAATAAAACCTGTAACCAGAATAAAGCCCAATAAAGCGATCCAAATGTGCCAGTTTTCTAAATAATTGAAAGAAAGTTCTTTACCGGCGAGGTTATTGAACACGGGAAGAAAAGCATTTGCAAAAAGAGCTCCGATTACCAAAGCGATTGTGCAAATTAAAAATGCCTCTCCCCAAAACTGGATCATCAATTGATGACGATGGGCACCAATTACTTTCCTCATCCCAATTTCTTTGGCCCGTTTAGAGGAACGGCCAATTGAAAGAGTCATGAAATTAATGCATGCAATAAGAAGAATTGCCAGGCCAATCCCGGAAAGTATATAAGAGTACATCGGGTCGCTTGAACTATTCAAATGAATGTGAGGAAGTGGATTTAACCGGTAAGCAAATGGTCTGATTGATGCATCCCAACCGTTTCTGTCGCGAATGTTTTGTTGATATTGGGGATGGTACTTATCTGTGAAAAAATTCAGGGGGTCGTTAAGGTTTTCAGAGTCAATGTTTGGGCTCAATAAGACATACGTTCGATATAAATTCATATCGAATCGGTCTTTAAACTGTGGTACATAGAAAGCATCTCCTTCAATATGAAGCAGCACATTGAAACTAACGGTAGAATTTGAAGGCATATCCTGAACAACCCCGGTTACTTCAAAATCTTCGAAAACCTCATTTTTTCTTATTCGAAGGGTTTTTCCTAACGCAGATTCATTGCTAAAATACCTAGTAGCAATGCTTTCAGTAATTACAACAGAATTGGTATTAGGAAGAAGTTCATCAGCATTCCCCTCAATTACCGGGAATGTAAAAATATCAAAGAGTTCATTGTCAGCATATGCAACGCTTTCCTGGATTGCATCCCCGTCAGATTTAGTATAATGGCTGCGATAGAACAACCGGGTGAAATGTTCAATGCCGGGTATTTCCTCTTTAAGGGTAGGGCCTAATGGTACAGAACCATTTGTTCCACTGTGGTTAACATTTCCAAATTCATCAAAGAAAGTAAGTTCAACCCGGTAGATTCGGTTTCTATCCTGATGCATACTATCGTAGGTCAATTCATCTTGTACATACAGGAAAATGAGAGAACAGAAAGCGAGTCCAATGGCTAAACCAAAAACATTAATGAAAGAAAATGCTTTCTGTTTTTTTAGTGACCGCCAGGATACTTTAAAATAATTTTTTAGCATGGAATAGGTATTTAGATGTGTGAATTCAAATTCTTCGAACCAACTTCGGCGTATCCATATACTCAGCACATCCTGCCAGTATAATCTGCGTGCATAAGATTCGCCCCAATTTTTACAGCGAATCTGGAATAATTCATCCAGATCACTTTCCGCCTCTTCTTTGAATTTCCAGGCAACGCTTAAGCCGAGAAGCCATTTTGCCAGTTTTGGGGGTGAACTTCGCTTTACGCCCATGAAGTGCTCCATTTAAATCGGTTCCAAAGCAATTCCCGGGCCGCCCGGGTTTCCTGAAGTGCTTTTTCACCCTCATAAGAAACGGTATACAATCGTTTACCTTTTCCGCCACGTTCTGCGGTAGGTTTACTCATCCTGGAGGTAGCAAATCCTTTCTTTTGTAAGCGTTCTAAAGACGTGTAAAGAGCACCCATACTCACTACTCTTCCGGTGGTTGATTCCAATAGTTGTTGAATAGAAACCGTATAGGCTTCATCAGCCAGGCACCCTATGGATAGCAGAATAAGTTCTTCAAGTTCACCGAGTTTAGTTTGCATAATATTTCTTTCTTTTTGTAGGAATAATGACGAAACTAATAGTTATTTAGTTTTAAAAAAAGAAAAAGGTTTTCTAAAAAACTGCTTTAAAGAACATAATTGCGAACATTGCAGCTACTATCGCTTTAATCATCGTACCAGTAAGAAAACCGATAAAAGAACCCCAGGCTGATTTGACTGCAACATTAAAATCCTGTTTGTATATATATTCCCCAACGAAGGCACCTATCAACGTACCCAAAAAGAAACCGAGAGGGGGGAAGAACAGCATCCCGAGAATCATCCCAATCAAACTGCCTGTGGAACCATAATTGGATCCCCCGAATTTTTTACTTGTATAGGCTGGAATAGCATTTTCAACTACCAAAATGGCTACGATAATGATAGCCCAGATAATTAAAAATGGAGTGGTAAAGGTAGCGACCCCGGAGAAATGCAATATCAGTAAACCAAGATAGCTGAAGGGTAAACCTGGAATAATGGGTAAAAAAGCCCCAATTAATCCACCAACAATGCATAAGCCCGCAAGAATGATCCAGATAATTTCCATAATAATTGTTTTGAATGTGGATTCTCACGTATCATTTAACGATTAGTTTCAAAATATGAGTTCAAACAGAAACAAATAGAAGAATGTTACAGCGGTTTTGGGGAGCCACTAAAATTGTATTAATTAACCTACTAATTCTTGAAGTATTAGCGTTCATCATACTATTGGTATTAAAGCCCGTAGGGTACTACCCGGTTGACAGGGTAGACAACTTTCATGTTCCGAGAATCCAATGCCTAATGGATGATTGTTTTGTGTACGAAAAATATTCTTCTGAACTTGGTTGGACAGTTCGGGAAAACGCCGAAAACATTCATAACAAAAAAGTTTTTAGTTCAAACAGCGCTGGTGCCAGGGGTAAGAAAGAGTATTCCTATGAAATACCTGATTCGACCTACAGGATATTGGCTTTTGGGGATTCATTTACTTTTGGCGGGGAAGTTTCAGATGATGAGAACTGGCCATTTTTCTTAGAAGATGGGAATCATAATCTTGAAGTGATAAACTTTGGATTAGGTGCATGGGGCACAGATCAGGCGTATATCAGGTATCAACTCAAAAGCAAAGAATTTGAAACGGATGTAGTTCTCATAGGCTTCATGTTCGAGAATGTACTACGGAATGTGAATATCTACAGGCCTTTTTATGTACCTGAATCCCGGAAGCCATTAACCAAGCCAAGATTTAAAATCGAGGAGGATTCCCTGGTATTGGTTCCGAATCCAATGTCGAGCCTTAGCGATTATTCCTTATTACTGGAAGGAGGGGAAGAACGTATACTCCGGGAGTTTGGCAACAACGATTATTGGTACCCAAAAAGGTTTAAGGCAAGTTTTTGGGATTATTCAGCAATAGTGAGGGGAGTGAAGCTGCTACTGAGCACAAAAGAAACCTACAAAGCTTTTTATTCCCCGAACCAGGTACTACAAGAAACAGAGTACTACCGGGTATCATTGAAGATTATCGAAGAGTTTTACGAAGAAGTGCTTGAAAATGGGGATATCCCTGTCATAGTTTTTTTCCCAAACAAAGTAGAGTATTCATCACTTCCGTTTATCAATTCAAAACCATCCCAACCCATGATTTCATATTTCACGGAAAAAGGATACAATCTGATAGACATTCGGGATCAATTCGATACTCACAACCTGGAAAAGAAGGATATCTTTCTGGAGAAAGGCCAGCATTACAATCCATACGGGAACCAGCAAGTGGCTGAATACATCAAAGAGTTCTTGTATATGAATGGGTTAGTTGAACAGTAAGCCCAACTCCTAGTTAATGAAATTAAGGTTTTCAAGTTCAAAAGAATTCTCGATATAAGTCTCAATAGACATATTTGCCCATTTCTCCTGCGAACCTTTGGCAATGAAATCCAAATCATGCTCAATTTCATGAGCATGCCGGAACAAAATAGCGCCAAGGTGATCCATATCCTGTTTACAATATTCATATACCCTTTCTACAGGTATGGATATTGTTCCACCTCCAATTAAATCAGACGCTATGTTATATGCCACAGCTTTGGCCATGATCTCACTGGAGTATCTTGTTCTTGGAACTCCACAAGGAACAAGTGTTTCTTCTTTTTGAGGGATATAAACCGCCGATCCAGCAGCGTAAATGTTAGGATAGTCTCGATGTTGACATTTTTCATTCACATGAATTAAACCAAAAGGATTTGCAAGGTTACGAGTGGTTCGCACGGCATCTACCCCAATAAATTGTGGGATGATCATATTGAAATCTGATACAATACGCTCACCATTTTCCAGAATAACTTCCCGCTCTTTCAGTTCCCTGATTTCGGTACTTGTTTTCCATTGGATATTGTAGCGATCAAAAATTGCTTCACAAGCTTTTGAGTCTTCAGGTGCAGAACCAATTCCAAAGTGGGTTAGATAGGGTTCGGCTGTAATGAAGTGTACCGGTACTTTGCTTAATAAATGATGGGATTTCAGTTGGTATAACGCATTCATCATAAATTCATAAGCAGCGAAAAAATATCCTGCCCACTGGGAAGCACCAATTACCAAAGGACCGGGGTTTCTCAAAAAATCCTTCCATGCTTTACGAGTTCGTTCGGCTTCCGCCATACTACAGATACTCCAGGAAGTTGTGCCCGGCACGTACCCTTTCACACTATCGTAATTTGCTTTGGTACCTGTCGCAATTACCAGGTAATCAAATGGGATGTCCTTTTCCGGCGTAATCACCAATTGTTCGTTCAGGTCAAAGCCATAAACAGTGGTTTCTATGAATTTTATTCCCTGTTTATCAAAAATGGGAAGGGTATCAAACGAAATGTCCTCCGGATGCCGATAACCAAACGGATGCCATACAAGAGATGGCAGAAACATAAAATCAGATGACCGGTCAATTACGGTGATTTCATGCCGGTCATGAAGCAATTTCGCTAAACTTAACGCAGTTGAATAACCTGCAAAACTGGTACCTACTATTACTATTTGCTTTTTCATATCCACCTCTTCATTTAATCATTCTTAACCTATTCTAGGTTTGGAAATTGAAGATTATATGAATTCCTTTCGGAAAAGCGCTTTTCATATATAATTCATATCCCATAAATACTCTTGGGAAACTTTTGGAGAATATTATGACATCAAAAAAAACAGTGAAAGGAACTATAGGAATATTAACAGGTGGAGGCGATGTGCCAGGTTTGAACCCGGCAATTCGCGGAGTAACGATAAGGGCGTTACGCGAAGGGTACCGGGTAATAGGATTTAGGAGAGGTTGGGCTGGATTGATAGATATTTTGAGGGATAAAAAGGCAGATAACTCAAACAATTACATCGAACTTACCGAAGAAATTGTGAACAAAGCGGGGCGAACAGGGGGAACATTCTTACACACTTCCAGGACACGCCCAAGTCATGTAAAAAAAGCGGTAGTGCCCGATCATTTAAAAGAAACCTATTCGGAGGATGTGAACGACTTAACCCCGGAGGTCTTGAAAAACCTGGATTTTGTAGGAATCGATTTCCTTATTCCAATAGGTGGTGATGATACGCTAAGCTATGGGGTTCGGCTATATACCGAAGGTGTAAAGGTTGTTGCTCTGCCTAAAACGATGGACAATGATGTTCCCGGCACTGACTATTGCATTGGATTTAGTACCTGCGTAACGCGAACTATTCAGTTAGCAAACTCACTCAGAACTTCCGCGGGATCACATGAACGCTTTTTGGTAATGGAAGTATTTGGCAGGTATGCAGGATTTACGGCGATGCTCCCAACCATGGCAGGTGCTGCCAGCAGGTGCGTAATTCCGGAATATAAATTCGATATGGAACAACTCGCAGAATTGATGAACTACGATCGGATGAGGAATCCAAGCCGTTATTCCATGCTCCTTGTTTCTGAGGGGGCAATGTTTGAAGGCGGAGAAATGGTGTTCCAGGACGCTACAACAGATGCATATGGTCATAAAAAACTGGGTGGAATTGGCGACCTGGTTTCGGAAGAACTGAAGCGGCTTTCTCCAGAATTCAATAATGGAAAAACCGTAAACATCATCAATCAAAAACTAGGATACATGGTACGCGGTGGCGACCCTGATGCTATCGACTCGATTGTACCGATGGCATATGGAAACCTTGCGCTGGATTTGATTCTGCAAAATATGCATGGCCGGTTAGTAGTACTTAAGAATGGTCGCTATGATAACGTGCCTATCGATATCGTGACCAGTCAGAAAAAATTGGTAAATATTCAAAGGCACTACAATACCGAGCGGCTTCGTCCATTCTTTAATAGCTTCGAGATGCAACCTCTGTTCATAATGACGAGCGAGTATTGAGCCATTGTAAGCGCTTTTTTGGAATCTGACTTGCGCTCGTTTATGCGTTTAGGTATCATCACGCACTTTTTGAGTTCTTAACCCAAACTTAATACGAGTTTCTATGTCAAATCCTGCCAGCGGCGAAAGAACGTTTTTTGGGCATCCAAGCGGTTTAGCCACGCTCTTCTTTACCGAAATGTGGGAGCGATTCAGCTACTATGGTATGCGCGCCCTTCTTATTCTTTTTATGACGACCCCTGCAGTGGCGGGGGGGCTTAACTTTGATGATAAAACTGCCGGAGCTGTATCT
>JAKSCW010000513.1 GCA_022360375.1 Balneolales bacterium | reverse complement strand
AAACCCAATTGAAGTTGAAGAAGCCATACAAAAAATCCCATCTATCAAAGAAGTAGTAGTTATTGGAGTACCGGATGAAGAATGGGGACAAAAAGTAACAGCCATTGTAACTCTGGCTAATGGAGCCGTTCCGGATTTACAAGAAATAAGAACTTTTCTTAAGGCCGAACTTACCGATTTCAAAATCCCCAAAGAGTTAAAAGTGGTTGATGAGCTCCCTAAAACCATTACTGGAAAAGTGAAGAGAAAAGAATTGCAGGAACAATTTTCCAAAGCAGGTTAGTCGAATCGCATTACCCATTTTCTTCGTTTAGTTTCACTACCAATTGGTTTCCTTTTTCTGATTCAGGTTAAAATTGCCATTCCTGACCGGGCTCTTTATTCGATAATTGCTTTCACTTCAACCAGTTTTATCTCATCTTTTTGGATTTTTGCGCGGATGAAAAGCTGAACACATCTCACGTATTAACAATAACGCAATGTGAGAATGGAACTCAGTTTCATTTTTTCAGATTATAGTGCGTATGAAAAATATTAATCGCTTATTGACAAATATCTGCTCAGACAAACTACCTGAGACCAGGGATTTTTATACTACGCTGTTTAACTTCAAGATTAATTTTGAGAGTGACTGGTTTATCCACCTGATCTCAGAAGAAAAGCAACTCGAGCTAGGTATTATCGAGAGGAAAAATGATCTGGTTCCTGAAGCATTCCAAAACCTCCCGCAAGGTTTTTATCTGACTTTTGTGGTAGAAAACGTGGATGACCTATTCGAACTTGCCAAAAAAGAAGGAATAGAAATTGTTGCAGAGCCTTCAGATACATTTTATGGGCAACGAAGACTATTGCTGAAAGATCCTAACAACGCGTTGGTCGATGTTTCAGCCTTGATTACATAAGCTGAGATTTAGTTTTTTGTGCAAAATTTCGAACCGAAAGCGCCCAGATAATTAACAATGGGTGAATGATTACTAATCGAACCCAGCTAACCCATTCAGGAACACAAAGTCCATTCTCTAAACAACTTCCGATTTCGAGAAAATATATATGTGCCGGAATGAATGTTATAAGCATGGCTACTAATAGATAGCTCGACACCTTTCTGGTTCTGTTAAATAAAACACCCCCACCAAGTAATATCTCAGCTGTTCCGCTAATTATATTTATCGCATTTGGGAAGGGTAAATAATCGGGAATCAAGGGCAGGTAAAATGCCGGATTTATGAAGTGATTGATTCCGGCAAACAGATAGAACCCCGCTAATAAAAGCACATTAATTCGTTTCAAACCCATTTGATCTTTTTTTCCTCATTAGCTTTTTTCAGAATCAGAAAGAATGGTATCCACCAGATGAAATCATTAGTGAATAGAGTGTATATAAACTCGAAAGGAACTGCGCCCGACACATAATTCACTAAAAATCCAATCGGACCGAAAATCTTTCCAAGAAAACCGACCGCGACAATCGGCCAATGCGTTAGCGGATTCTGTGAAGCCCACCAATATCCAAGCCCATACACACCAATTACCATACCCATACCCTGCCAAATCACAGGATGAATTGGCAACTCCATCCCTACCAACTCAAAAAAATGATTCGGAAATAACACCACCCATGCACCCCAAAGTAAGTTGTAGATCGCGGCAATTCGGAGCGTGATGGACATTTGTTTTATGGTCATTTCAAAGATTTTAGATCCTGAAACAAGTTCAGGATGACCATCATTCTCTTAATCCAGCCCAACCCTTTCGAAAATCACATCTACATTTCGGGAGTGATGATTAAGATCAAAGGCGTCATCAATTTCTTGCTTTGATAGCTTTCCGGTGATGAATGAATCGGCTTCAATAAGTGGCCTAAAGAGTGTTTGTGTTTCCCAGGCTTTCATCGCCAATGGCTGAACTACATCATAAGCTTGCTCTCTTACTATTCCTTTTTCGATGAGTTTATTCAATACCCGCTGACTGAATACCAACCCCTGGGTTCTCCAAATATTCGCCTCCATATTTTCCTCAAAAATAACCAGATTCTCCATTACATTAGCAAAACGATGAAGCATATAATCAAGTAGTATTGTTGCATCAGGAAGAATAATACGCTCAGCAGAGGAATGAGAAATATCGCGTTCATGCCAAAGTGGAATGTTTTCAAATGCTGTAAGCATATAGCCACGGAGCACCCGGGCACATCCTGAAATATTCTCTGAACTAATTGGATTTCGTTTATGAGGCATTGAAGAAGATCCTTTTTGCCCTTTTCGGAATGCTTCCTCAGCTTCCCGGACTTCACTCCGTTGTAAGTGCCGGACTTCTACTGCCATTTTTTCAAGGGTAGAACCGATTAGCGCAATGGTTGAGAGATAATGTGCATGCCGGTCGCGTTGCAGGGTTTGAGTAGAAATAGGAGCCGGGGTTAGTCCTAATTTTTCGCAAGTATACGTTTCTACTTCAGGAGGGATATTAGCGAAAGTGCCAACCGACCCGGAAAGCTTACCAAATTCCACATCATTTGCCGCTTTTTTGAACCGTTCAAGGTTTCGATTCATTTCCGAATACCATAATGCGCATTTTAGTCCAAATGTAGTTGGTTCAGCGTGGATGCCATGGGTACGCCCCATCATTATGGTGTACTTATACTTTT
>JAKSCW010000511.1 GCA_022360375.1 Balneolales bacterium | reverse complement strand
GTTTTCGGTTTTTGTAAATGTCTCTACTGCAAGGGTATCAGTTCCCAACTTGGTAACAAACCCAAGCTCTGCTTCCTGTGGGGAACATCCTATCATAAAGCCCACAACAGCAATTGCTAACGTTAGTTTTCTCATTGTTCTATTTTATTGTTTTAATGATTCAATTCTTATTGCTTCAAATTCATCGCCGGGATACCAGGCCTGCAAATCCCGGGCATTCAGAATGTCTACCCCTACTTTAAAGAATAGGCGACTATCTTTTTCGGCTCCGCTCAAATCCCAGTATTCATTAATTTCATCTCTCACACTATGGTAATTCGCACTCGAAACACTGTCAATCATTTGTGAAAATGCTTCATCTTTTCCCATAAAACTACTGCCTGGAATTGGAAATATTGCCGGTATTCCAACCTTTGCTAAACTGAAATGATCTGACCGGTAAAACAATCCAAGTTCAGGATTCGGGTCTGCAACCACGGTTCTTCCATCTGCTGCTGCATGCTTCTCTACCAATTCACCAATGGTGTTTCTTCCATACCCAACAATTACAATATCCTCTGTTAATCCATATACATTCATCCCGTCGAGGTTTAGATTTGCACTCACTTTGGAAGGAGCAACAGTTGGATTTTGCGCCCAATATTGCGAACCCAGTAAACCTACTTCTTCCGCTGAAACCAGTAATGCAATCACACTTCTTTTAAGGTTTTGTTGCTCCGCTTTAAAAGCTCTCATCAATTCCAGTACAGCACCAACACCAGCCGCATTATCTTCCGCACCATTATTTATCGAATCACCATCTTCCGGCGTGGTAACCCCCAGATGATCGAAATGTGCGGTAAGAACTAAATATTCATCTTTTAACTCCGGGTCAGAACCTTCAATCACTCCAATTACATTCTGGGAATTAATTTCACGGTACTCCGCATTTAAACTCGCGTTCAATAGAACTCCATCCAGTAACACAGGTTCAAAACCGGGATCATCCGCAGCCATAAGCATTTCATCCAAATCTAAACCGGCTTCTTGAAACAGCCGCTTACCAACATCATAAGTGACCCAGGCACTCAGCTCAGTTGGAGATTTCTCCCCCGTACTTTTTACATTAAACTGTTCCCTGCTCCAACTGTTGGAGACTACATTCCAACCATACCCGGCAGTTTCATCCGTATGGATAATGATAGCTCCTAATGCTCCTAATTCTTTAGCTTTTTCATATTTGTAGGACCAACGCCCATAATACAGCCTGGCTTTGCCACCAAACAGGTTTTCATCATACTCGGGGTCGCTGTTTTTTATTACTAAAATTTTTCCGGAAACATCTACTCCTTTGAAGTCATCCCAGTTCTCTTCCGGGGCTTGAATCCCATAGCCTACGTATAGCAATTCAGCGTTTTCTATATCAATGGTTTCTTGTTCTCCGGCTGGAAAAGCAACAAAATCCTCAAAAAACTCCGCATTATAGGAACCAATGGTCATCGTATGATTTGATGTATTCTGTCCAAGTAAGGGAAATGGCTGGATAAAACTCCCATCACTAACCCCTGAAGTCGCCCCGATTTCCGTTAACTGTTGTACCAGGTAGTTTACAGACATTTGTTCCCCTTCTGTGCCTGTTCCACGTCCCATATATTCATCCGATGAAAGCTCTTCTATGTGGGCAAGCAACCCATCTTTAGTAATTAGTTCTTCTGAAGTATAAGCAGGGTCCTGAGTAGTGCAGTTGTTTAATACCAAGAGCCCTAAAACAATTGAAATCTTTCTCATTTTGGCACTTTTTTTTCTAAAATACTGCCCCGCTTTTGTTTCTCAAACTCTTTTGAGTAATGCAGGCATATGTTTAGCTTTCCTTAAACTCTTTTTACAACATGGCTACTTTTAAAGATAAAACTGTACTTGTTACTGGTGGAGCGGAAGGGATCGGTTTTTTGATGGGTAAGAAATCGCTCCAGGAAGGTGCCAGACATCTCATTATTTGGGATATAAATAAAGAATCCATTCAATCTGCTGTTGATACACTAACGTCGCTTAGTTTTTCAGTGAGTGCTGCTACTGTGGATGTATCTGATCCTGAGGCAGTTAAAACGAACGCCGAAAAAGTGTTAACCGAGTATGGGAACGTTGATATTCTATTCAATAATGCCGGAATTATAGTAGGCAAACCTTTTCATGAGCACAGTGTTCAGGACATCCAACGTACCATGGGAGTGAATACACTTGCTTTTATGTATGTTACAAATGCTTTTCTTCCTTCTATGATGGAACGCAATTCCGGGCATATCATAGCAATAACCTCTTCTGCAGGGTTAACACCCAACCCTGGTATGGTTGTATATGTGGCAAGCAAGTGGGCTGCCGTTGGTTGGGTAGAATCTTTACGCCTGGAAGTCCGGCGAACGCACCCGGGAATCAAGTTTCTCAATGTTATGCCGGGTTATATAGGAACTAAAATGTTTGCGGGTGTTACCCCTCCAAGACTTTTGCCCCTGCTTGATCCGGAACGTATTACAAATAGAATTATCGATTACATTAAGAGAGAGCGAAGAACACTTCGTGCGCCGGTACTAGTCAAGTTCACCACTTTTATTCGGGGATTGTTACCTGCTCCGCTTTATGACTTTATTGCCGATAAAGTGCTGAATGTATATTCCTCGATGAACACATTTCAGGGAAAATAGCTAATGGATTCATTTTGGGCATACTATATTGAAGAAGAATCAAAGCATATTTCAGCTTCTTACAAGGAACTTCCCGCCACTGTTCTGCCCGGTAACGAAGTAACCATTCAGGTTCAGTTTTCTTCCCTGAACTACAAAGATGCTCTTTCTGCCCGTGGATTAAACAACGTGACCCGAAGTTATCCTCATATACCTGGAATAGACGCAGCAGGAATCGTCGTTTCAGATACATCCGGAACCTTTCTCCCGGGTGACCAGGTGGTTGTAACCGGTAACGACTTAGGCACCAACACTTTTGGTGGTTTTGGGGCATTAATTAAAGTGCCGGTTTCCTGGGTTGTTGGGCTTCCAAAGCCATTGTCTCTCGAACAATCCATGATTATTGGAACCGCTGGGTTTACTGCATTGTATGGAATTCACCGGCTAAAGCAAGTAGGTATAGAACCAGAATCGGGACCAGTTTTAGTTACCGGTGCAACGGGCGGAGTGGGGTCTTTTGCGGTATTCGCTTTGAGTCATTCAGGATATGAAGTAATTGCTGCTTCTCATAAACCAGGAGTTTCCACTTTCCTGACCGCGCTTGGTGCTGGTAAGATAATTTCTTCGAGCGAATTGGCGACGAATTCTTCTCCAAAACCATTGTTTCCCAGGAGGTGGGCGGGAGCAATAGAAACAGTAGGTGGCCCTATTCTTGATTCCACACTCAAACAAATTTACCCAAAAGGAGCAGTGGCTTGCTGTGGCAATGTATTAGGTATTGAGTTGAATACTAATGTTTTACCCTTCATTTTGCGGGGCGTTTCCCTGTTAGGGATAGACTCTGCTTTTTGTGATTGGACAATCAGAAAAGATATATGGAAAGTGGCCTCGGAATTACCTTTGCACAAGTTGCCTGAGAATTATTACCGAGAAGTTTCCATCCAAGACATTGATTTGGAAATAGATTCAATTTTAGAAGGAAACCAGAAGGGAAGGGTAGTTATACGGCATCCATAAAAAGATGAAATAGCGGTTCAAGCTACTTCATCTTATAGGTTATGGTATCAATAATCTCTTAAGCAGCGTTAACCGTTTCAGCAAGTCGTGACGCCTTTTCGAGGGAGTTTTTTAAGCCGGCAGGCGTAATCGGTTTTAGCAGGTAATCAACTACCCCAACTTGCTTCGCTTCTGCAACCAGGTGATGATCATTTTCCCCGGAAAGAAATATGATAGGAACCGTGCTTCCTTCTTTTCGTAGCTGCCGGGCGATATCAATTCCTGTAAGTTCACCGCGAATATTGATATCCAACAGCAATAAATCAGGATTAAATTCTCTGAAAAGACGTAATGCCAAGCCACCTTCGCTTGCCTTTGCTACCACTTCGTAACCCAGGTTTTTTACTAACCTTTCTTCCACCATTAATAAAAGCAGATCGTCTTCTACGATCATTACTTGTGAGGGATTTGCACTCATTACTCTCTGACCTCTTGAATATTAAAATTTTCTAACGCAAATATATTAGAAATAGTTAATAATTAAAAGAGCCAGCTGAAATTTATTTCGCCAAAGTGCCGGTTAGAACCTAAGGCTAAGCGTAATATTTGGAGTAAACCCAAGCAGGTATCTCTCTTCTCTGAATACTTCTACGAAATCATTTTCTTCGATATCAGGATCATCATCCACGAAAAAGTTTCTTGTGTGTACATTTTGCTGATTCAAAATATTGAGCATGGAAATACCCAGCTTTCCATTGAAACCAGATGGTGATCTTCCTGAAAAGAAAAACCAGAAGGATGCATCCAATCTGTGATAAACAGGTAGGCGCCTATTGTTTATTCCATCATACTGTATTGCATAGTACTGCTCCTCTAAATTATCTGCATCATTGTCATCCTCGGCAATAATCGTAATAACTCTCTCGGCTTCATCAGATACCGGAGCCGTATAAGGTATCCCCGATTTAACGGTCCAACCCAGAGAAACCTCAAATTTTGGGGTGCTGTAGCTTTGTGAAATGGTAAGCTTGTGAGGTTGGTCCAGGCTTGATGGAAACGGATCATCTGAAATATCTTCAAAAAAGCTTTCAGATTTACTGTATGAATAGGACACCCAGCTTCGATGTCGGGCAAATCGTTTTCTCAACAGCACATCAACTCCACGGATGGTTTCTTCACCTTCTTCATAATCGTCGATTGATGCGCTTCCAAAGCTATAATTGAATGTGCTCAGACCCGTCAATTTTTTAGTATATGCTTCCACATCAAATAGCCAGCCGCGGTGTTGTATCAAAAAACCTGCATTTAGTTGCTGATTTTTTATCACGGGGATTTCCTCCGCATCTGAAACAAACCAGATCTCTTCCGAGGTGTTAGAAATACTATTCTCGAAATCCCTCAATGTCCTTATCAACTGGTGGTAGGTTCCTCCACTTGCTTTCAGAGTAAACCAATTCGTTGGGGAATAGCTTCCGGAAAACTGCGGATCGATCGTAAATACATCTACAAATTCGAAATAATTTACCCTTGAGCCAATATCGATACTATAGGAATAACCCCGGCCTAAAGAAAAATCAGAAAACAACGCAAAACTACTTCCCTTTTCATAGAAAGCCTGAACTTTATCCTCATCAAATAAATTTTCTTCCCTGAGTGCATACTTTATTTCCAGATGGTTGTATTGAAACCCCAAATCGAGGTTGGCATTTTGGAGTGACAACGATTGTACCACCTTTATTTCTGTATAATTCAAGGAATTGTTCCACGAACCTCTATCCTGAAGAGAATCCGGAGCGTCTTCAAAACGATCGTCAAAAAACCCATCGCCTTCATTCGGGTCTTCCAAATCCTCTTCATTTTCTTCCATATCTTCGTCTTCATCTCCCTCATTTTCATTGTCTTCTTCGTCTTCGTCCCCCTCTCCGTCATCTTCCTCATCTTCATCTTTTAACCACGCTTTATCGATAATTCCCTCTTCTTCCTCGTCAGGAATGATCTCCCGTTGATACAGATATTCATAATTAAGTTTGTACGCAGAATTTGAGATTATTACGGAGGTGCTCCAACGATTATTCCAGCGTGCACTCCAGGAAGCATTTACCCCCCAATGCTCAATTTCGTGATATTGAAAATCTGCAGTCCTTAAATCTTCATCAACAGAAAGAAAATCAAGGACATTTTTGCCCCAAAAGAAACTCGCTGAAACCCTTTGTTTATCTGAAAGATC
>JAKSCW010000510.1 GCA_022360375.1 Balneolales bacterium | reverse complement strand
CTTGCAGGAGAATGGAATTTGGAACGATGATTGTCCTCTTCATTACTCACGACTGGCAAAGGTAGAAGTAGAGCATATTGGGTTTGACGGCCAGGTACATTCTGGCGTATTGCTGGTTTTAGAAGAAATCAAAGCGGATGTGAACTCCATATTTCAAGAGTTATTTCGAAAGAACTTTCCAATTCAACACCTTCGGCCCATTGAACATTATGAAGGAAGCGATTTGGTAAGCATGGAAGCGAATAATTCGTATGCATTTTGTGGTCGGAAAATTGCAGGTACTAACCGGTGGTCTAGTCATGCATTTGGTGTAGCTATTGATATCAATCCAAGGCAAAACCCGGTACTATATTTAAATGAGTCTGATTCCACTATCAAGGTGGAACCTTCTGGTAGCTTAGAGTTTATAAACAGGGGAATCCAAAAACCAGGAATGGTTGAACCGGTTGTTAAAATCTTCGAAAAGCACGGGTTCACAGAGTGGGGAGGGAATTGGGAGCTGAAACCAGATTACCATCATTTTCAAGTTCCCTGGAGTCGAATAAAAGAATTGTTCCCGGAAGCTAATCTTCCGTAAGTGCCTCCAAAAACTGCCGGTACCGCATCGGTAACTCAAACGGGCGTTCAACAGGAATGGGTTCCCATCTGGGAGCCGGGATAAAAGTAGGTTTTATAGGACGTAAATCCGGGTTCCAGGAAAAGCCATCCAAAGTCCTGTTTACTAAATCGGTATACTCCGGAAGAAATAACCCCTGGTTTTGTCCCATTTTTGCCTGGATCAATTCACCATCTTCAAATAGGAGTATCGTTTCAGGAGAAGAATTTTCCATTGCCCCATCAGGTTCATTTTCATCATTTTTAGTGTGATAGAGCAATTGACTGTTTGGATAAAGATTGATCTCATAAATCTCTCCGGCATCAAAAAAAGCAAAAAGAGTATCTCCTTTAAGCTGATGTAAACGCCCGGTAACCGTATCTCTCTGAACGGCAAATGCTTTATGAAAAGCCTTCAACTCCTTAACCTGGTTACTATCAAGCTGAACAAATATGTATGGACCGTTTAGCTGAATTTCTTTGTGCCAGGCCTTTGGAGTTCCCCCTAGTTCGAATAATTCCAGCTCCGAATCATATTCCAGGGAATCGGAAAGGGAAGAAAAGTTTTTATCCCAGATAACCACATCTTTAAACCCCCGGATAATGGAGGTGGTATCCTGATCGAGAAGCAACAACTCATGAGCAAATATATGCATGGTATCCGTTTGAGCAGAATCTTCTTCGATATTCATCAGGTAAGCATTCTCTTTGGCATATCGGCGTCCTGTAGAATCGGCTTCAAGATATTCGCCGGTTAAAATCGATTGATTAGTGCTATCAAAAGCGAACACATTGCTGTAGATTTCTACATATTCCCGTTCCCGATTTATAAAAAGACTGTCTCCCTCAATGTATTGAGAAGTATCCTGAAGCTGGACCTGGTGCCTGAATTCTGCGCTGTCCTGAGTTTGATAGTAAATTCCTGAAAGAGCGGTTAGTACTCCGTTCGGATCTTCAAGCCTTATATTGTCTGTAAAAACCCCAATTTTACTTTCAAAATCATAATCAACTTTATTTCCAAAAAGGGTAGTACTGTCTTGTTTTATAATCACTCTTCCACGAAGTAAACTAACGTCGCGATCATTGAAGTAGATTACCGTGTCTGCCCAGATGGTTTCTGTATCCGTATCAATCTGAATGTTTCCGAAAGCTCTCATTTCGTTTCTATCAATGAAACGGTACGCGCTGTCGCAGATCATAATAACATCACGCATCCCAAGGCGTGCATTATACAGTTTTTGTACTCTCTCTCCGTTGATTGTTACTTGAGTAGCTGAATCGAATCTGATCAAATCAACAATATCCTGACCAGAGACGGAGGTGGAAATCCCCCAAAAAAAGGCAATATATAAAAGATTCTTGCGGAGCATTATTCAATTACAACTTGTCCGCCACCTTCATTTAATGTGTAATTTGTAAGATCGGAATTCCCATAAAAACCGTAAGCGGCAATACTATCAGGTGGGGATATAAATATCACAAATTCAGGGGTACTCACCATGTCTTTTTTTCGTTCCCAGAGAAGAAAATCAGACCTGAGTTCTCTTCCCTCTTGGGTTTTAACTATCACGTTATGGTACATTTCAAAGATTTCATCATCTGGTCGGTATACGGCACTATCACAATATACATGACTTTCGAGAGTACCATTTTCATCAAAGATATCTATAAAAACAGGACCCGAAATCCTGGTTTCTGTTTCTTCTTCCTTACGAATATTGTAGGAATAACTACCTCTTAAATTTAGTCTGATAGTATTCTCCTCAATCATATTCATATCCAAATTCCAGCTTTCCGTAGAATTAAAAAGAGTATCAATTTTGCCCAGGGCCTGATCAACCTGTTGCGTTTCAAATTCTGTTAGCTTGGTACAGGAAGAAAAAATCAGGAGAGTTAAGGAGAGTATGTAGAGCTTACAGAGTTCCAAAATAGCGGTCTCCGGCATCACCAAGCCCTGGAACGATGTATGCATGTTCGTTCAGTTTTTCGTCTATTGATGCAGTTATTATAGGAACGTCAGGGTGGGTTTTCTGAAGTTTTTCAATGCCCTCGGGTGCGGCAATAAGAGAGACGAATTTGATTTTCTTTGCCCCATTTTCTTTCAGAAAAGAAAGAGCATGACTGCCGCTGCCTCCGGTTGCCAGCATTGGATCAACCACGAGGTTCAATGCAGCGTCGATCCCACCTGGAAGGTTATGGTAATAATTTACAGGTTGATGGGTTTCCTCGTTTCTATAAACCCCAACATGTCCAACTTTTGCTTCAGGCATAAAACTTACAATGCCATCAACCAGACTCAATCCAGCCCTTAAAATGGGAATTATCACTACTTCCTGGCCTGGAATGTATCCTTTTGTTTTTTGAATAGGAGTTTCGATTTCAGTTTCATCCAGTTCAAGATCATCCAGCGCATGGTATGCCAGAATAACGCCAATGTTAGCCATTGCTCGACGAAAAAGTGCAGTATCTGTTGTTTTATCCCGTAGGTAAGTAAGGTAACGATCTACTACCGGATGTTTAATAACTGAAACATTATCCATGTTACTTAGATTCCATTTCTTTCATCTTAGCAAAGTATTGTTTGCTGGCCGTAGCTACAACGCCCGATAAAGCAAACAACGCAATCAGATTTGGGAAGGTCATTAAACCAAGAGCAATATCTCCGATAGCCCATACCGTTTCTAAAGCGAGGATAGCACCCAGGAAATGCATGACCAGATACACCGCTTTGTAGTAAATAATGGATTTGTCTCCTGCAAGGTACTGGATAGACCGATCACCGTAATAACTCCAACTAATTGCTGTAGATATTCCAAATAAGATTACACAAATGGTTACGATATATTTCCCCCCGGGGAAAAGAGGGGATAAGCCTTTCTCGAAGGCTATGGCAGTAAGCGGGGCACCATTCTCAACAATGCTGGAATAAATTACTTCCACCACTGTACCTGCAGAGTTACGGATAATAGCTCCATTATCAGCAGGTTCAATAGTACCATTAAATGTTTGGGTTCTTTCCTCATCTAAATAGAATACACCCATTGGAAAGTCATTACGGATAATTTCTCCGTTCTGGGGCTCGCCATTGGTGATGAGAATTGAGTTAGCGCCATCAGCGAGTTCAAATTCAGCTTCCAGAGCATTACTTGTAAATGGTACATCATGGCGTTGCTCCCAGACCCCTGTACTTACGATAACCAAACCTGTCATGGTACATACTACCAGGGTATCGATAAATGGTTCCAGCAAAGCAACTACTCCTTCTCGTACGGGCTCTTTTGTTTTTGCCGCACCGTGGGCGATTGGTGCAGAACCCTGGCCTGCTTCGTTAGAAAAAAGTCCTCGTTTAATCCCCCAAACCAAAGTAGTCAAAAACAAGCCAGAACCAATTCCAAAAGCTCCTGCTTTGGGAGTAAAGGCATATTCCAAAATGGTACCAAATGCAGGGAGTACTTTATCTACGTTAAGAAGAAGAATGATGAGTGCCCCGAGTACGTAGATAATGGCCATGATAGGCATCAAACTGGCGGTAACTTTACCAATTCTTTTAATACCGCCTACAATAACTAACCCTACCAGTGATGCTGTAACTAAACCGGTAATCCATCCAGGCACAAGAAATGTGCTTTTCAGTGTATCTGCTACTGTGTTTGCTTGTACCGCATTACCAGTTAGAAAAGAACAGATTACAGCCATCGCCGCAAAGAAAACGGCCAACCATTTCCAGTTCTCGCCAAGTCCTTTTTCAATGTAATACATAGGGCCACCCGAAACTGAACCATCTGCATTTTGAATCCGGTATTTCACTGCTAATGTACATTCTGTGTACTTAACAGCCATACCAAAGAAAGCGGTAACCCACATCCAAAAAAGAGCGCCTGGTCCCCCATAATGAATGGCAATTGCTACGCCGGCAATGTTACCAATTCCTACAGTTGCGGATAAAGCAGTTGTTAAAGCTTGAAAATGATTTACATCTCCTATTGCATCCGGGGAGTCATATTTCCCCATTACAGAGTTTATCCCGTGTTTGAATCTTCGAATTTGAACAAATCCGAGTTTCAGGGTAATAAAAATCCCAAAACTCAACAATATGGCTACCATAAATGGGAAAAAAGAGGGTGTACTCCAAACTAAATCATTTAAGGTGCCGACGACATTTTCGAAAGTTTCCATGCAAGGGGGATGTTGTTAGTGTTAAATTTGAAGGTGCCAAAGTAAAAAACATTTAGCAAAAGTTTTTTATGCTGGCGAAAAAGCTGGTTCAAAAACCTTGGTACACATAATGAACGATTTCATTTCTGTTTGTTGTTGCGGCGATACCTGAAGTTATTAAGAAATATTATGTAAATATGACTAAAGCAGACATTGTAGATATTATATCATCTTCGGTTGGTCTAACTAAAGTAGAGACTGAAGCAGTCGTTAACGGTTTTATGGAAACAGTTATTGATTCAATGAAACGAGGAGAATCTATTGAACTTCGTGGTTTCGGTAGTTTTAAAGTGGTAAAAAGAGCCCAACGCGTTGCGCGAAATCCCAAAACAAATGTTGAGGTTATTGTACCCGAGCAATATGTGCCAGTTTTAAAAGTCTCTAAAGACTTTAAAGAAGCGGTAAATTCCTCAGTTTCAGAGCAAAATTGATTTAGAAATACCTTTAAAAGTTCTTATTTTGAAAATCTGAGTAACAAAAAATTAGAACTAAGTGAGTATTTATGCCAAGCGGTAAAAAAAGAAAGCGCGCAAAGATTGCAAAACACAAGCGCAAAAAGCGCCTGAGAAAGAACAGGCATAAGAAGAAAAAGTAATTTTCAGGCTTCAAACTTTGTTTGGAGCCTTTTTTATTTCTTTACGCGGCTACTGTTTCTTCCAGAACGTTATCGCACAACGAGATGACTCGGGAGCCTTTTAGCAATAAGTCTTGTAGCTGGCGACTTACATGCCCCTGGAGTTCGTTCAGATTTTCAATTTCGGTTAATTCGTATTGGAAATAAGAAATCAGGTTGATTGCAGAAAGGAATTTACCATTCTCATCTCCTTCAATTTCAATATGCCACCGGGTAATGATGTTTTCATTTTTCAATAATGAATTAATCTCTGAACTAATGGCCTCCATCCACTTACTAGCCTGTTCAATTCGATAATTACCTTCTTTGCCAGGAAGCTGAGGTTGACAGGTTTCGATGTTGAAAAGCCAGGTCATTTCAATATCGATAGTGGGAAGCATGTCAACATCTGAGAGTTTCTTGATCTTAAGAAGGGGATGTTTGTGCATTCCTTCCAGATTTTTGGCTACAGCTGTTTCGCGGAAACTGTCCCAATCGAAATTGATTGAAAGGGAATGAACAAAATCTGAGCTTTGAGTTAAACCAACTAAAATCTCAAGTCCTGTTGCATGGATTTTATTGTCTTCCCAGGTTTTAAAAACATCGGTATTGATTCCCCTTTTGGCGAGTTGTGTGTCGATGGTATTAACAACAGAATTAAAAATAGGATAAAGCATTAAATTCTCCTTTATCTTTTACTCTCCCAAAATGCTATATGAATTATTACGAATTAATATATCTACAGAAAGAGTTCAAAAACAAGTTAACAGATTGTTGGGTAGAGCGAGCCATTACTCCGTTCAAAAATCAACTGGAGATTTTTATTGCAGGCGACAAGAAAAGTTTCAGATTAATTTTTAATGCCAGTTCAGGCAATGAAACCTTGTTTCTGGATGCCTATAACCCCCCAAAAAAAAGCAATACTATTCATTTTTTTGACCAAATCTATGGGGTACCTATTCTTGATATTGAACTAATAAAACATGATCGAATTATTTCAATCGTTTTTTCTAATGAGTACAGGTTATGGTTTAAACTATTCGGTAATAAGGCAAATGTTTTATTATCAAAAGAAGGGGAGATAATTTCATCATTTAAAGACCAGGGAGACATAGGCCAGAAAATTCCTGAGGGAAAAAATACAGCCTTGTTTCAAATTCCGGAGCACTACAAAGGAACCAGGGATCTTGTGACTAAACTAAATCCTATGTTTCCCAGAACTAATCTTGCGGAACTGATCAGGATTCACCATTGGGAGTCAAAATCACCTGAAGAAGTATGTTCTGAACTTCAGAAAATCATGGAGCAAATAGAGACTCAGCCTGCCTTCAGAGTTTTAAATTCCGGCTTGGTGACTATGATTGATGAACAGTTTCTTCCTGTTGCAACCAAAGTGAATAAGCAAAGCATAAATGAACTAGTTCAATATCGGTTTAAAAACTACGCGAAAACAAGGCGGTTACAACAAAGAAAGAAGGGCTATGAAAAGGTGTTGACCCAGAAAATTAAGCGGCTGGAATCTTCTTTGAGAAATCTTGAAAAAGCTGAAAAAGGATTGGAAAAATCAGGTTTGTATGAAAAATACGGGCACCTTTTAATGGCACATTCCCATAAACCTGCGCCGCAAGTATCCCTGATTTCTATTGATGATTTTTATAAAGAGGGACAACAGGTTCAAATTCCTGTCGATTCAACCCTTACCATGGTTGAGAACGCAGAGCGGTATTATGAAAAATCTGCTAACTCGAAGGCCTCGTACGAAGAAGCAAAGCACCGGGTACCCATACTTAAGGAGCGTTTGGATAAACTCTTGAAGATGCAGGGAGAATTGTTAGAAATTGAATATTACGACCAGTTAAATGATTGGCAGAAAAAATTCAGGTTTGATCTTGAGAGCCTGAATCTTGGAAAAAAGAAAAATAAGGAACAAAATCTGCCTTTTCACACCGTTGAATTGAATGGATATCAAATTTGGATTGGAAAAAACGCAAAAAGTAATGACAAATTGATTCAATTATCTCATAAAGAAGATGTTTGGATGCACGCGCGGGGCGTTCCTGGTTCCCATTTAATAATCAGGATGAAGAACAATAAAAACATGCCTGATGCTTTGCTTATTGATCAAGCGGCTTCTTATGCAGCATTCAATTCAAAAGCTAAAGGATCCAAATTAGTACCCGTTATTTTCACAAAGAAAAAATACGTCCGTAAACCTAAGGGGGCGGCTCCCGGAGCAGTAACCGTACAAAAGGAACAAGTAACAATAGTTGAACCAGCAGACCCAACGGAATGAATGAATACAGACTAACTAAATTTAGTGAATCCATTTTCATGGTTGGATTTATGGCGTCAGGTAAAAGCACCATAGGAAGGGCATTATCTGCTAGCTTAGATATGCCTTTTAAGGATTTGGATGAGGTAATTGAAGACAAGGAAGGCCGCTCTGTTAAGGAGATATTCAAAAACGAAGGGGAAAGCTACTTCAGGCAAAAAGAATGGGAGTATTTACTAGAGCTTACCAGAACTTTTAAGGGGGTGGTTGCCTTAGGTGGCGGCTCGCTTCAAAGTCAACAAATTGTGGATCATCTGAAACTTCATGGATTATTGGTGTACCTGAAAACTCCGATCCGAACAATTATTCGGCGTGTTGTGAAAAATAAAAAACGTCCAATTGTGTTGGATAACGAAGGAAAACTGAAATCAGAAGAGACTCTGTTTGAAGATTTAAATGCCTTATATTCAAATAGAATTGAATATTATCAACAGGCACAAATACATCACGATACTTCTGGTTTCGGGTCGAAGGAAGAGCAAGTCAATGCTTTGATCGATAAAATTAAACGGTATGTTTAACAAAATATCTGTACAGACAACCACCAAAGATGATTATTTTATAACCATTGGAGAGAACCTGCTAGATGAGCTTAATCATTTTTTACTGGCACACTATTCCACGGAAAAAATAATTGTAATTATTGATCAACAGGTACACCTTTTTCATAATGATCGGATTGATCAATCACTCCAGGACAATTTTGCCAAAGTACTCACTTATGTGGTACCCTCTGGTGAGGCTTCCAAAAGCTTAGATCAATATTGTAGCATTGTTGATTTTGTTTTGAATGCAGGCGTAGAAAGAAATACGGCAATACTGGCAATTGGCGGAGGAGTGGTAGGTGATTTAGCAGGATATGTAGCCGCAACGGTGCTCAGGGGTATTCCTTTAATACAGGTGCCAACTACATTACTTGCAATGGTAGACAGTTCAATAGGAGGGAAAACGGGTATTAATCATTCAAAAGGGAAAAACCTTATCGGTTCTTTCTACCAACCAAAGGCGGTATATGCAGATGTTTCATTTCTAAAAACGTTACCCAAAAAAGAATGGGTAAATGGATTAAGTGAAATCATCAAGTATGGGATGATTGAAACTCCTGAACTATTGGATGAACTGGGCGAGCTTGTTAAACAGGATGATTTTGATAATCCCGGGAAGTGGGTTTCTGTAATTCAAAAAAGTGCAGCTATCAAGGTTAATCTGGTTCAGCGTGATGTTAAGGAAGGGGGTGTACGAGCTTACCTGAACTTTGGGCACACCTATGCTCATGTTATTGAACGATTAGGAGATTATGATTCTTTCTCTCATGGAGAGGCTGTTTTTGCCGGAATGTTTGGCGCGGTAAAAGCATCGAACCTTTTGGGAGCAGAAATAAATGACGACAAACTGAAGCCCTTTAAACCCTACTATTCTTTTAATCTCAGCTCTATTGCAGATCGGTTTGACGAGTTTATCCCATTGATGCTTAGGGATAAGAAAGTGAAAGACTCAAACATCAGGTTGGTACTGTTAAATGCGATGGCTGATCCGTATGTAAAAATGATTGATAATGAAAACCTGATTCATGAAAGCTGGAAGTATATTCTGGATCATTTTAATTAACTATGGGAATCAGATGGCTACATAAAACATGGACAATTTTCTGGAATACATTAGGTATTCTGATTATAGCTCTGGTGTTATTAATTAGTGCATTTTATGTCTCAATACAGTTTCCTGCCTCAAAAAACTATTTGGTAACCCAGTTTGAAAATCGATTTAATGAGGGCAGAAGTGTACTTCTTAAAATTGATCATTTAGAAGGTAATATCCCCTTTAATTTTTCATTTTCCGGGGTATCTCTCTACCCGGATTCCAGTAGCATTACCCCTGCTTTCTTTACTGATTCGATCTCTGCTTCCGTAGATGTTGGTGGATTAATCAGGAACCAGTTCATAGTGAATTCTTTGGAAATTTATTCTCCTACCATAATTCTTGATGCGCTTTCTCCGGTTAACTTCCATAAACAGGTCGAAAAAACTCCAGGGAATTCTTCTGATACAACTATCAATACTGCCGGTATTGAAAGCTGGTCTCTTTTAGCTCCCAGGATAATTATTGAAAATGGAAATATAGAGTTACTTAATTATGATCTTGAGCAAGCTGAAATTATAGATACGGATAAGCTAACTCTGAGTAATTTAAACCTGAACATTTTTCTGGACGTTACTGAGCAACAAAGATTTTTAGATATCGAGAATCTGAATTTTGGTGTGCCTGAAGCCCAGATAAACCGTGTAAATATTTTTGGTCAGGTTTTTAATGATACCAATTATCTGGAAATTAATGCATTTAATGTCGCCACAGAAAGCACATCCTTAAGGCTTAACAGCCGGGTAGAAGGTGTTGATATTTTTAGTGAGAATCTCGTTTCTGAATTTGAAGCCTCAAATTTCCGAATACAACTCGAGGATTTTGTCTTTTCTTCAAATACTGCAAGAAAAATTGTTCCTGAATTTCCATCTATTGCACAACCCATATCACTAAACAGTGTACTAACCGGAACGGTTGATTCCTTGAATGTTGAAAATCTTGAAATAGAAGTTGGAAATTCATCTGCACGTTTATCGGGTGGGCTCAATCTGGAAGATATTCATACATACTCAGCATCTATTGAAGAGATAGAATTTGATTCCCTGGATTTATCAACCTGGCTTACTTCACTTACATCTATCCAACTGGACGCTATTACTAAAACGGAAATTACAGGCCATGTTAGTGGTGCCGAAGAAGGGATATCTTTTGATTTAAATGGGCAGAGTGACCGCGGATTTGTAAGTATAGAAGGCCTTTTCTCGCAACAAGACTCTGTTTATTCTGAGATATTCATCTCTATGGATAGCCTGAATATGGGTAACCTGGTAACAGAGTATATAAAGGCGACCGATCTTTCCGGAAAAGTGGAATTTAAAACCGATTCTTTTAATCCGGATTCTGCAACGGGTGACATTACAATGAACCTGAATAATGGGTTGATTAATGCACTTCCCTATGATTCGCTATTTATCATCGCGAACTGGCAGAATGGAATTTTCGAACCAGAATTCAAGCTTACTGCCGATGAAGCATTTGTTTCTGGAATAGGATTGGTAAATATTCAGGATACGTTACCTGTTTTCGAGTTGAGTGGTATTGCAGAAAAAATTGATTTAAAAAGACTTACACAGTATGATGAATTGGCAAGTGCAATAGCAGATGTTAGTTATGACCTGGAGGTAACGGCAAATAGTTTGGATAATGCATTTGGTCAGCTCACTATTGATGTTCCATTAGTTAAAATTGAAGACGATACTCTTGAAGCACACCAGATTTATGCAGATTTTAACAGCATAAACTCCACTTCAAAAGAACTAAGGGTAACTTCTACTGCATTGGATTTTTCCTTAAACGGGGAATACCATCCGAATTCTTTGATCGCACTTTCAGGGCATTGGGCCAATTTCTTTACTACGCGGATAAAAGAAGAGCTTCTTTTTGAGGAAGTACAACCGTCACAAGAAGTACAATCAGACTCATTGGATCAAAACTTTGAATTAAGTTTTGATATCAAAAATCTGGCCCTGTTAAAAAGCTATTTTCCAGGATTACCGGATTTAGAAACTGAGGCTACAGGTACTTCCAGCTTTAGTGTAAATCAAGATAGGTTGCTTTTTAATACTTCCCTGGTCGACAGACAATTTGCTTTTGATTCCAATGTTATTGATTCCTTAGCTCTACAGTTTACTGGTAGCTTCAGGTATAACGAAACCATCAAAAGCTTTTCAAATTTTCGGGCCCAGGTAGAAACCAGCCAAATTACTACAGATTTTGCTGATGGAGATGGTGCTTTTGTCAATTTTGTGATGGAAGAAGATTCCATTCAAATAGTATCCAGGATGCAAAGAATCTCTGAGGACACGAGGATGGATTTTTCAGCTTCAGTTGTATTAGAAGATTCATCATTGTCTATTGCGCTGGATGAGTTTGCTCTGGGTAACGACATCTATCAATGGACAAATGAAGGAATGCCTTCTTTTGTGTTTAATAATGAATCAAAACTAATCTTCAATGATTTTTTATTCACTAATGAGGAAGAGTTACTTAGCTTTGATGGGATATTTAGTGCTGAACCGGAAGATTCGGTTAACTATACCCTCAGGAATGTAAACCTGCAGCGAATATCAGATATCGTGGATGGAAGGATAGATTTTTCTGGCACATTAGATGGTTCATTTACCACAAAGTCACTAACAAGGATTCCATCTATTCAGGGAAGATTAGGAATTAGCAGGTTAGCAATAGCAGACCGGGTAGTTGGTGACTTGGATATTTCCAGTGTTTACAATAGTTCTCTGAATCGGTTTGATACGAATATCCAGGTTCGAACTGATTCCGTTAAATACCCAGAGTATTTTACCCGAAGCGGAAGGGTAGGACAAAATATCACCTTGGATGGATATTTACTCGCACCCGAAACAGGCGATTTCAATGACATCGATTCTCTGTATTTCTTTGATCTCGATTTTGAATCTATTGATTTATGGGTATTGCCATTTATTGCCCCACGAGTATTTACTGAAATGGCGGGAATAGCCAGTGGAAAAGGCCAGATATGGGGGAATCTATCAGAATTTGACTATGACGTAGACTATGACATTGGTGTAAATGATGCCGTGTTTATTCGACCCAGATTTTTAGACACCTACTACTATGCACTTGGGAGTATCAATCTTAACCGGCAAAATGGATTAGTATTTGAAGATATGTTTATCATTGACCCTTCTGGTGGATCTGCTATACTTTCCGGCAATTATGATTTGGGGGATTTGGGAAGAGTGCACGATATGAATCTGATTCTGGAGATGGATGAATTTCAATTTCTTAACAACTCTTTTAGCCCTGATGTAACGTTCTTTGGAGACGCTTATGGCAGTACCACATTGGCTATTACAGGTACCAATCTCAATCCGGTACTTTCTACCCTAACACCAGTTCAGATTTCTGATTTCTCAAATATCGGGATACCACTTTTAGAAGAAACGAAATTGGATGAAGACAATAGATTCATTCAGTTTGTAAACGATTTCGATGAACAGCAAACCACTTCTGCCTCTATTGATGAAACCCAAATCATCAGCATTGAAAGAAGTGAAGAAGATCCATTCCAGCGATCATTTATTGAACGCTTTACACTTGATCTTCAATTTGTAACGGATGTGCCAATGACAGTAAGGCTGATCTTTGATCCGGTTACAGGCGATATTATTGAGACGGAAGGAACAGGGAGGTTAGGTATCAGATTGGAAGATCAACAAATTAGTATGTTTGGCCAGTTCAATATTTCTGGCGGGCAATACCAGTTTGTGAGTGGTGAGATTTTTACCCGAAGATTTGAGTTGGAACCGGGAGGTTCAATTGTTTGGGCTGGTTCACCCGCTGATGCCCAGGTAAATTTACGTGCTTTTTATCAGGCCCGGCCAGACATTAATAATCTAACACGTACTGAAGCAACTATTGATAATGAAGAGTCTCAACGGGTACCTGTTCAATTAGCATTAGATATAGGTGGTTCCCTTTCTCTTATCGAGAATGACTTCTACTTCCGATTACCGGCTACGTTCGAGCTGCAGCAGAACTC
Organism: Balneolales bacterium; assembly: GCA_022360375.1. GTDB lineage: Bacteria > Bacteroidota > Rhodothermia > Balneolales > Balneolaceae > HXMU1420-13. Next base: position 14,686 of record JAKSCW010000510.1, on the reverse strand, counting down.
AACTCTGGCCGCCCAGATAAACAATCTGAATAGGAATGAAGACGAAAAACTTATACAAGCCACTAGTTTTCTGCTTATGGGAGATTTTATCCCCTCTTCAACTACGGGTTCAGAAACGACTTCTTTGACTGATAATATCTCCGGAAGTGCCGCAGTTTTAAATCCGATTTTATCGAGCCAGGTAATAAGTCCGCTTCTTTCAAACCAGGTTAATTCCCTTTTGAGAAGCGATATTGGTACTCTGGATATAGATTTTAATTTAAACACCTATAACGATGTTGATTTAGCTGTTGCCCTCAGGCTATATAATGATCGCATTATCCTTAGCCGGGAAGGATTTATAACAGGATCACAATCGAGCATCGGTGATTTAGGGGCAACATACCGGATTAATCAAACCCTTTCGGTTACCGCGTTTCACCGACAAGGATCGACGGTAGGGACATTTTCAAGTGTGGAAGAAACGCAGCAATCACAAGATATAAATGGAGTTGGAGTAGAAGCCCAGGTAAGTTTTAATTCGTGGGACGAGTTTTTCAGAAGATTAACAAATCCATTTAGGCGACTTTTTGGTAAAAAAGAAGACAGCGAATCCGTAGCTTCAACCAACGTAAATGACAAAGGAGATGAATGACTAGAAACCAACGGCTGACCACCATGGAAGAGATAATCATGGATTTGGTTAAAAATAGTCCGAATGGTCATCTTAAGAGCGATACGATTGAAGATGTATTGCAACTTGGAAGCAAAAGGGATTACAAACGATTTGATAAGGCATTAAACAGTTTGGCAAGTAAGAGGCTCATTGCAAAAGACGGTGGGCTCATTCGCCTTAGTAAAGGTGGGGAAAAGAAGAAGGTACCCAGAAATTCACGTGGGTTAATGGAAGGTCGTATTCAAATAACCAGCCGCGGAACGGGCTTTGTTTTAATTGAAGGGATGGACGAGGATGTAAGAATTTCGAGGCGAGATGTAGGTACTTCGCTTAGTGATGACCTGGTTCAAATTCGGTTACAGGGAACAAATAAAAGAACAGGACAACCACAAGGGAAAGTGGTTGAAGTATTGGAGCGGGGAAAAGATTTTTATGTAGGTACATTAAAACGAACCGGGGTAAAGACATTTTTGATTGAACCGGATTTGAAATCCGCACATGTTGAATTTTTCGTACAGCCAGAGAATGTAAATGGAGCAAAAAGTGATGATAAAGTTACCTTCGAATTGCTTAAATGGGTACATCCGCAGGCACTACCAGAGGCTTCAGTAACATCGATACTTGGCAAAAAAGGAAGCAATGAGGCTAATATCCTGTCCATATTAGCTGAGAATGAACTTCGTGCAGATTTCCCACCTGAAGTAGAAGCTTATGCAGAGAATATTCCACTGGAAATTCCAAAAGAAGAGATAAAAAAACGAAGAGATTTAAGAGATGAAACCATTTTTACTATCGACCCGGTAGATGCCAAAGATTTTGATGATGCACTGAGCATTACAATTTTGGATAATGGAAATTTCTACTTAGGAGTACATATTGCGGATGTAACTGCATATATGCCGAAGGATTCAGTACTAGATGAAGAAGCGTACAAACGGGCCACCAGTATTTATTTGGTAGATCGGGTAATACCTATGCTCCCAGAACGATTGAGTAACGGAGTGTGCTCTCTTCGACCTAATGAGGATAAACTTTGCTATTCCTGCTTCATGGAAATAGATAAGGATGGTTATTTAGTTGATTACTCCATAGACGAAACGATCATTCATTCAAAACACCGATTCACTTACGAGCAGGCACAGGAAGTTTTAGACGGAGAAGATCATGAATTAAAGAAAGAGCTTCATTTAGCGGGAAAACTAGCCAAAACTCTCTTGAAAAAACGCTTTAAGGAAGGAGCGATAGATTTTGATACTCCAGAGCCCCGGTTTGTTCTCGATGAATCCGGAAAACCAATTGAAGTAGTATTAAAGAAAAGAATATTTGCCCATCGTTTGATAGAAGAATGTATGCTAATGGCCAATCGTACAGTAGCGATGCACATAGATCGATTGCGGGATAAATCGGGCCAGAAGAAAAGCAAAAACCTGTTTCCATATTTCTACCGGGTTCATGACAAACCCGACGATAAAAAACTTGCTGAAGTTGCCGAACAGGTAAAACCGATTGGAATAAATTTTGAAATTGGAAACTCTATTACTCCTAAAACGATTAACAATTTACTTGAAAAGGTTAAAGGAACACCTATAGAGTTGATTGTAAATGAATTAACCTTACGAGCGATGGCCAAAGCTATTTACACACCGGATAACGTCGGTCATTTCGGTTTAGGGTTCAAATTTTATGCACACTTTACGAGCCCGATACGACGTTACCCAGACGTTATCGTGCATCGTTTGCTGAAAGGCTACGCTTCAGGTGGGCAAGCATACAATTATGAATCGCTTCGCAAACACGGAGAGCATTGCAGTGCCAGAGAACGAGTTGCTGTTGACGCCGAACGTGATTCTATAAAACTAAAACAGGTTGAATTTTTGAGCGACAAAATCGGAGAAACTTTCGAAGGTGTGATAAGCGGTGTTACCGAACGCGGCATTTTTGTTGATCTAAAGGAAATTCACTGTGAAGGAATGATTAGAGTTGGCGATTTAAAGGGCGATTTTTTTAATTACGATCAAAGAAGTCATAGTTTGGTTGGAAGGTCAAGCAAAAAGATATATCGCTTAGGTGATGAAATACGAATAAGTGTACAAAGTGTAAATCATCAAAAGCGACAAATTGATTTTATTCCCGCGTAAGCAAATCTATTAGATATGAAAGTCAATGTATTTACGATTTTAGTTGCAATATTATTAATTAGCACATCTTCAGTTCATGCCCAGTTTGGAAAAAACAGGGTGCAGTACGAAAGTTTTGACTGGCGTTTTATTCAATCTCAGCACTTTGATATTTACTATTACGGTGAAAAGAATTACGAGCTTGCCGAGTTTTCTGCCCAGAGTTTGGAATCTGCTTATAAACAGCTTCGGGAAGATTTTGATCATGAAATTGTAGATCGCATACCGCTAATCATCTACGATTCGCACAACGACTTCTCTCAAACCAACGTAGTTGCACTTCCTATAAATGCCGAAGGTATCGGAGGAGTTACCGATAAATTCAAAAATCGAATGACCGTTCCTTTTGACGGGGACTATAATGACTTTCGGCGCACACTTCACCACGAGCTAGTTCATGCCGTTTTTAATGATATGTTTTATGGTGGAACAATTCAGTCTATCGTAAGGAATAACATCCAATTGGTATTCCCTTTATGGTTTGAAGAAGGCCTGGCGGAGTATACAGCGTTGGGATGGGATACCAATACGGATATGTTTATCCGGGATGCAGTAATAAATGGCTATTTACCTCCAATCCAGAGGTTAAGCGGGTATTATGCCTATCGGGGAGGGCAATCCGTCTGGAATTTCATTGTGGAAGAGTATGGGCGTGAGAAAATTGCTGAGATTCTTAATAGGATTAAAACGAGCCGAAGTATAGAATATGGCTTCGTTCAATCATTAGGTTTAACTACCCAGGAGTTGTCTGAGCGATGGGAAGAATCGCTGAAGAAAAGATATTTCCCGGAAGTAGCTGAACGGGAAAACCCCCAAACAATTGCTACATTGATGACGAGAAGGGGGGATTATGGCACTCATAACACCAGCCCAACTATTTCCCCTCAAGGTGACAAAATTGCTTTCATTACAAATGAGAGGGGATATTTTGATATAATAGTGATTAATGCTTTAGATGGCCGAAAATTAAAAACACTGGTTCGGGGCGAGGATAATCCGGAATTTGAAGAACTGAATATATTAAACCCAAACATCACGTGGTCTCCTGATGGCCGACAACTGGCTTTATCCACTAAGACAAAAGGGAAAGATGAGCTGGCAATTATCAATTATCAGTCAAGGGATATCCAAAAGATTAAATTTGAAGAATTAGATGCTATTGGTTCAGTTTCCTGGTCTCCGGATGGAAGCAAATTAGTTTTCGATGGAAACATCGGACCCTACCAGGATATTTTTGTATACGATTTGAATACAGAGAATCTTATTAATGTAACGGGTGATTTCTTTACCGATAACGAACCTTATTGGGGAAATGATTCTGAAACTATCTATTTCGTTTCTGAAAGAGCAGGCAAAACTGAGCTTCATGAGTATACAACGGCCCATCGATTATTAGGTGATGAAAGCATTTATCAGAAAGACATCTATAGTGTAAAAGTTGGAGATAATGAAGCTGTAAGAATAACAAATACTCCCGGGTGGACTGAGCGTCAGCCACAAATTACCCGAACCGGACGTTTCATTTTCAATTCAGATAAAAATGGAATTCAGAATATATATGAAATGGACCTGGAAACGGGTGAAACTCTTCCTTTAACCGACTTGCAGGCAGGTATTTCACAATTGTCGATTAGTGGAGATGGAAGCAGAATTGCATTTAGTTCTATCAATGAAGGGTATCTGGACGTTTTTCTTCTTAAAGCGCCATTTGCACGTAAAAAACAAGAGCAGCTTTCCAACAATTATTGGGCTCAAAGACGACTGAGTGAACCTCTATCTGTTCGTGTGCCAGCCACTTATTACGCCCAGGAAATGTACAATGAAGGTATAATAAGCGGAGCTGATCGGGCAGATCAGGTACGGGAGGAACAGGAAGAAGCAGGTGAAACGGAGAGCGAATTTACCGAAACCGGAGAAATTGATTTCAGGAATTATGTTTTTTCCGAATCAGTAATGGATGATACCACGCTTACCCTTATTGATCAGTATCTATTTGAACCAGAGGATAACGTAACAGAAGACGGTAGATATGTGCCACGGCCTTACAGACTAAGATTCAGTACGGATATAGCTTACAGCCCTTCCGTTGTAGCTTCAACTTTTGGTACTTATGCGTTTACCCAGTTTTTAATAAGTGATCTTTTGGGGGATCATCAACTGATTTTTGGAACGAATTTCCAGACGGACTTGAGAAACAGTGATTATTCTCTTCAGTATGGCTATTTAAAAAACCGTACAAATTACTTTTTAACCTATTTCCATACTGCCCGTCAATTTCAGTTGTATTATGGAGAATTATTGCGCTACCGAACTATGGGTTTTGGGGGAAGTGTACAGTATCCTCTTGATAAGTTCAGAAGGATTGATGCGGGTCTCACCTGGATAAGTCTGATTCGTGATTATGACGGAGTTGCGACTTATTTCACACCTGGGCTGGATGTTGAAGCAAGTACAATTAAAGGTTCATTTTTATACCCAACACTTTCCTATACGAAAGATGCTACGCTTCCCGGTTTTATCTCTCCAAGAGGAGGAACCCGGTATACCCTTACTTTGTCGGGTTCTCCTGGCTTAGGAATCGATTCCCCGGTTTTTGGTTCCATCAGTGGAGATTTCAGACATTACATAAACCTTGGAAGAAGCTACACCATTGCATTCAGAACATCAGGTGCTGCTTCTCTTGGAGCCGATTCCCAAACCTACTTTTTAGGGGGAATGCTGGGTTGGATCAACTATGAGTGGTCTGAGAATAATATTACGTTAGATCGTTTGGCGGATACTTTCTTTACTTTGCCTGCGATGCCTCTTCGAGGGCACGTCTACAATTCTATATATGGAAATAAGTATACCCTTATCAACACAGAATTCAGATTCCCTTTATTTGCTGCATTAGTTCCTGGAGCAATCCCACTTTTCCCGCTGTATAATATTACGGGTGCTTTTTTCTTAGATGTTGGAACAGCATGGGGGCAAAATGTATCTGAATCGTTTACAAATCTTGAAGGCATCATCGAAACGGTAGACATAAATCCGGCAGACCTTGATTTCAGAATTAGTGAAGAACGGGTGATCTATTACGATGAGCAGGCAAATCAATTTATTGATGAACTGCCCTCGGTAATAGGTGATGGTGATGTGTACTATGCATTTCCGACTACTGATGGAGATATTCTGATCGGATCAGGTTTCGGATTAAGAACCATCGTATTTGGTATCCCTCTAAGATACGATGTTGGTTGGGCTTACGGGCGGGGTGGCTTTGAGCCTGATCCTATACATTATTTTTCAATCGGCATCGATTTTTAAAAACCAGAAAGAATCCGGGAGACTGCCAGAATGCGATCATATAAATATTCCGGATCTTGATAATAAACCAGTAAGGTATATTCTTGCTGGTTTTTTGTAATTGAGTCATTGAGTGAAAGGCTATTGATGCTTTCACTTTTTACCTCAACATATTTGTATTGATAAGAGCCACGCTTAAGTAGTGTATTGGTTTCAAATAAAGAAAGGTCAGGGTTGTAGACCATTCTGAATCGTTCATTTACGGTCCATTGGTTGAAATCTCCAAGTAGATAGACAGCAGTTTTATCGCTGAGAATTCCTCCATCCTCAAATCTGAAGGTCGCATCAATATACCTTCCATTCCTGTTTGGGCGACCAAAACCGGTCTCAAATATAATCCTGGGGTCCGAACTGAAATTTAAAAAATCATCTTTCAGAATAACCCTATCAAGGTTTGGTCCTGGCTCGTAGCCAAATATCTGGGGATTTTGTAGAGAGAGTTCTTCAAGATCTAAGAAATTAAAATCAAAATACGACGGGAACAGCTGATCACTGTTAAGCCTGAATCCTAAAATTTGCTCTCTGGAGGTATCAATTTCTCTTGGTTGTTTAAACTCTGACCAAAACCGGTTTTGATACATATGAATCTTCAGTTCAAATTGCGGAAAAAGAACAAAATCCGGGTATTGGAATTCACCATATACTTCATCCTGTGCAGCGCCCATTAAGCCTGAGCTGAATATGGTTTGTACGTTTGGATAAAGCTCTCCTGACTTTTCAGTAACAAAAAAAGGCATACTAAACAGCTCAGTCCCGGACTGAAAGTCGTACACGTGCATTAAATAGTTTCCGCTTGTTTTGAATTGAATTTCACGATTGGGAAACTCAAATGAGTAGGTATGATAGTTAGGTCGAACCCGGAGATTTGCATTTCCTCCCTGCACCGTAATTTCATTAAACCCTTCAAACAAGAGAATGTCTGGCTGGTTACTTTTTTCCCAGTTCCTGTTATGGTGTGTAAAGCGAACAATAAATTGACCAGAAATACTGCTTAATTCATCAAAGGTAACGGTGAGTTTTTCATTTGTTCCAAGTGTAAATATAGGTGCAGAATCCGGGGTACCTTTTTTGTGAAACTGAACACTTTTTATGGAATTCGGAATTGGTACCTGACCGGGAACAAGGGTAAGGCTAAGTGCTGAGTTATTTTGAAGATCAGAATTACTAATCGCTTCTGACACTTCTGGGGTACAGCTGAACCAAACAAGTAGTGAGAATAAAACTAATAGATTAAATACTGATGGAGCCTTCATACACAAAATTAGCAGGTCCGGCTAAATTAACTTGTTGATAAGTTTTTGAGCCTTCATCATACCTGAACGAAACGTTTAGGATACCTCCTTTAACGAGTAAAGAATACTCAAATTCTCCTGATTCTGCCTGTTGCTTAAAATGAGCTGAAATAGCAGAAGCTATAGCTCCGGTTCCGCAAGCCAGTGTTAAGTCTTCTACTCCCTTTTCATAGGTTTGCAGATGCAGGACATTCTCTTGTTCTTCTTCTGCGAGAAAATTGACGTTTGTTCCGGGAGGATTAAAATGATGATCATTTCGTAGAAATTTTCCAGTCTCAACAAGTCGTTTATCGTCCTCTAACTGCTTTTTTGAACAGAAAAAAACGACGTGTTCAGTACCCGTGTACACTTGAGATAGCTGGAAATGGCCAACCCGTTTCCATACTGGCTGTTCAACATCCGGGAAAGTTATAGTAACCTGATGTTCACTTTTATGAACCAGAGCTTTATAGATTTTATCATGTACATTGAAGGAGTGGTCATTACTAAAGCCTTGGTGTGCGGCGAACATAGAGAGGCAGCGAGCCCCGTTTCCACACATTCCTGCATCACTACCATCCGCATTTCGATATATCATAGTGTAGTCTACATCTTGCCGGGTCCGCCGGTCCAACACAAGAAGTCCGTCTGCTCCAATACCAAATTTTCTGTCACACAGCCTGGGGGCGATAGCTATGAGTTCATCGAGGGTACGACCAATTTTCCTGTTGTCGATAACAACAAAATCGTTACCCGCGCCTTCCATTTTATGAAACTGTAGTTTACTCATTCAACAAATGCCGGTAAGTGATTCCAAGGTTCATTAGAGGTAATAAATGGCTCTACACCTCTCATTAAATTCGAAAATCGGAGAGAAAGAACCGTAAATGCCATTTTAGGGGAAACATTTTGCTGTAGAATTGTTCGCATCTCTTCGATTTCTTGGATCATGGCTTCTAATCTAGCGCCTTTTAAAGAACTTACAAACTTCCTTATGGAATCAATTTGGTCCACATTAGTAAGCAGGGAAGGATTCTCTGTACTTTGGTAAACAAGCAAATCCCGAATGTACATTTCCATCAGGTTTGTAAGCGAAAGTAACCCTTCTATGTTTAACGAACTTTGCCAGTCCTGAACTAATTTTGAAACCTCAATGGCATCCTGGCTGAACGAATACCTAAGAAAATCGACGATCGATTCTCTGTCATTTTTTAAACGATCTATGTCGTAGAAACGGGTGAGCGCATAATTTCCTCCGGATACTCTGGCCAGGTAAGTAGCATCGCCTTCTGAAATTTTATCGATATCGATCAACCCTTTTTTGACTTCTTCAGTAGAAAGCGTACCAAGGGCTATATGTTGGCAACGGGAAGTGATTGTTGGCAACAAACTTTCATAATTACTTGTAGTAAGAATGAACATCAAACGATCGGAAGGTTCCTCCAGGATTTTGAGGAACGCATTCGCAGTTTCTTTTCGCATGGTTTCAACTTCTGTCATAATTATGATGACTCTGTTCCCCTCATTTGGTCGAAGCCGGCAAACAGGGCGGATCTCTTCTCTGAAATAGTCTACCGGGTAAAAGGCTTGCAGATTTTTTGAGCCACTTTCTTTTGTGATGGAAGGCCGCTTTGCAAAATCGATAATTTCATATGGATCTGATGCCAGGAGTTCAAGCCGTTCCCTGAGTTCTGCAACACCTGCTGAAGTGGGTTTGGGTATAAACACATGCACATCCGGATGAGTAAACCAGGATGATTTACTGCTGGAAGTGAATTCGGCTAAATCACTAAGATGGTTAATCCCATTTATTGCTTCCGCAAATGCCAGTGCAAAAGCAGTTTTGCCCGAACCTTCCGGCCCGGAAAGAAGATAAGCGTGCCCAATTCGTTCAGATTCAAGTATTCGTTGAATTTGATCTTTTGCGCGTTGCTGTCCTACTAGTCTTCTATTTCCAAATTGGATATTCATTAATCTTCCCAAATAAAATCAAAAAGCAGGATTCCTGCCGTTACGGTTACTCCCACAAAACCAAAAAGAGCAAGAATATCGTTACCAAATGCTTCCAATGAACCATCAATAAAGGCAGCACGGGTAACCCTTCCCAATAAAAGGATTAAAGGAAAAAATAAAGGAATGGAAAGAACCGAAAACACAGCTCCTTTCCGATCTGCCTGGGAGACAATAGCAGCCGTCATGGTTGAAACGGAAGAAAGTCCCAATGTTCCCAAAATCAACATACTAAAGAATGCCAGAAAAGAAACAATATGAAGGTTTAAAAGAAAAGCATACAAAAGAAAAGTAATCGCATTAATGAACAGGGAGAAAACTACGTTGTAAGTTAACTTTCCGATAAAAACAGAAGTACCTGAAGAATAAATCCGGAGTAAGTCATACGTACTTTTATCGGTCTCTGAAATGAAGCTTCTCCCTAAAACAGACAAGGCAGCAAATAAAATTACAATCCAGATCAACCCGCTTTTCGGGGTGGGGTCAAGGTTCTGTGCTCTTAGAGTAAAGAGAATAAGCAGGAGGGAAGCAACCACAAAAGCCAGTACCATATTGATAGCAAACCGAGTCCGGAATTCAATTTGAATATCCTTCTTCAAAACAGCCCATGATTGTTGCATCCAATTCATAACCAAGGGTACGACTTTTTTTAAATGGATTCACCCTGATGAAGGCAGTTTGTGAAACACTATGCTATTTATATCAAAAAAAAGTATACCGATAAATGATATTCGGGCAATACTTGTTTACCAGTTTTGTGAACAAAAATTAAATAAACGGCTAAAATTTGAAAATAGGGGGAAAATGGAAAATTTAACTTTGATTGAGTCCTTACGCACTGAGTATATTAAGTTTTCTGAGGTAGAGGAAGCTATACTGAATCATGCGCCAGACAAATTTATGAATTTATTTACGTTACTAAGCGAACATACGGTGCTCCCGAATTTAGGAGCGAAGAACAAACAAGAAGCTATTCATGCATTAATTGATTCGTTAACAGGGCAGGTGGAGCCTGATGTGCTGGAGATTGTCCGGGAAAAAGTATTTGAACGCGAGGGCATTATGTCTACCGGGGTGGGAAAGGGATTAGCTATTCCACATTGCAAAACCAAAGCCGTAGATCATAATTATGCAGCTTTTGCCAGATTAGAGGAACCTATTGACTTCAATTCTATTGATAAAGAACCTGTGCAAATTGTTTTTCTATTGGTTGGGCCGGATTCCAAGCACGGTGAGCACATAAAGCTACTGAGCCGAATTTCCCGTTTGATGAACAGTACTTCGTTCAGCGAAAAAATCTTGAATTCACAAACATCAGAACTTATTATTGAAGCGTTTAGAGAAGAAGAAGAAAAGTATTTTGTACACTAATTTATGCTTCAAACCATTCGCACCGTATTATTAATTCTGTTTGTTTCGGTAGCGAATGCTCTTTCCGCACAAGATTTACTCTCTATTATTGATTCCGCTCCGAACAAGGAAGCATTTTGGTCTGTTTCGATACGGGATACGGATGGAAACATCATCGAAGAGTATAATTCAGATAAGCTCATTATTCCGGCTTCCAATCAAAAACTATTTACTACAGCGGCTATTCTGGATGGCTTAAAAAGCGAATACCGGTACCATACAAAGATTTTTGGTTTGGGTAACTTAGTTGATTCAACCTGGAATGGCGATTTGATCATTTTGGGTGTGGGTGATCCAAGTATTAGCGGGTTTATGTATGAAGAAGATCGGGATTTTGTGTTCCGTAGCTTTACTGATCAATTAAAATCCAAAGGCATCAATAAGATATCCGGGCAGTTGATTGCCAGCGTGAGTTACTTTGATTTCAGAATGTACCCAAAAGGGTGGGATTGGGAGGACTTGTCATTTTATTACGGGGTTGAAATTGCTCCACTATCGTTTAACAACAATGCAGTAGATTTGGTTGTGGATGCATCTGTTTCACAAAATGAAAAACCTGAATTGAGCTGGTACCCGGGAAATACATCTTTTGTGGAATTTATTAACGAGCAGAATGTAGTGGCCCCAAACCGGGAGTATGATGAAGACTACTTAAAGTTTCCTGGAGAAAATGTGTTTTATCTTGGTAGCGATCTTCCGGAAGGATATCTGGAGGAAGAATCCTTTGCAATAACCGGGGCAGCAGATTATTTTCTCACAGCTCTTGATATGTACCTGAATGATCATGGAATTGAGACTTCTTTAGCGTTCAAAGTTGATAATACTCACAACCCTGATTACTGGGAAACCTATCCCGTTCTTGCCTCTCACACTTCAGAACCGATTTCCAAACTTGTTGAATGGACGAATAAAGAGAGTGATAATTTTTATACGGAAATGATGTTAAAAACACTTTCGGCAGAGAAACAAGGTATACCCGGTACTTTCGAAAATGGCATCAAGGAAGTACGAAATTTTTTGGGGAGAATGGAGATTGATACCATGTATGTGATCATGAAAGATGGTTCTGGGATGGCATCCGGTAATTTCACAAAAACATCGATTTTATCTGAATTTTTAGTGAAAATGCAACACCATTCGGGATTCGATACGTTTTACAATAGTATGAGTATTGCCGGAATTGATGGGACAATAGCCCATCGGATGAAAGGAACTCAGTTGTACAACAACTTCAAGGGGAAGTCAGGATTTGTGGGTGGAGTTCGAACATTAAGTGGCTATTTCACTACTGCCTCAGGGGAACGATTGATTGTGAGTTTGGCAGCAAATAATTTCATTGGCAAAGTTCGTCCAATTGATGCTGTGCACGAACAGATTCTTGCATACCTATATGCTAAATATTAATTAGCTTTCTGTATGACTGAAGCTAAAGCACATATCCTTGTTACCGACGATGAACGTGCTATTCGGAATACTCTGAAAGAGATTCTTGAATACGAAGGATATGAAGTTTTTTTAGCTGAATCCGGAAACCAGGCACTGGAAATTCTTCGGGAGCAACAAATCCACCTGGTATTTTTGGACATCAAAATGAAAGGAATGGATGGACTGGAAACATTGAAAAAAATTCGTGAATCTGGCAATGAAGTTCCTGTAGTAATGATTTCAGGGCATGGAAACATCGAAATTGCGGTTCAGGCTACCAAACAAGGAGCATATGATTTCCTTGAGAAGCCACCCGATTTAAATCGGTTATTGCTTTCGGTACGCAACGCGTTGTCTCAGCATTCTTTAGTAAAAGAGATTCATCAGATCAGAAAGCGGATTCCGGAAGTACCGGAGATTATCGGAAAGAGTCCAGCCATTCAGGAGGTTAAGAACCTGATCGGGAAAGTGGCTCTGTCAAAATCCCGGGTTCTTATTTCCGGGGAGAATGGTACCGGGAAAGAATTAGTGGCACGCTGGATTCACGAAAAAAGTGCCCGAAGGAATGGCCCTTTTGTAGAAGTGAATTGTGCAGCTATTCCTTCTGAATTGATTGAAAGTGAGTTATTTGGCCACGAAAAAGGGGCATTTACTGGGGCGGTAGAAATCCGGAAAGGAAAGTTTGAGCAAGCAGAGGGCGGAACGATTTTTTTGGATGAAATAGGTGATATGCCATTGGATGCACAGGCAAAAGTGCTTCGGGTTCTTCAACAGAATACGATTACTAAAGTAGGAGGAAACACAAGTATTGCCATCGATGTGCGGGTACTTGCAGCTACTAACAAAAATCTGGAGGAAGAAATTGAAGCCGGAAATTTCAGGGAAGATTTATTTCACCGCCTCAGTGTTATTCCTGTTCATGTTCCTGCGCTTAGAGACCGAAGAACTGATATTCCAATGATCGCTGAATCCTGTTTGGCGCGATTGAAAAATGAAGATATTAGTTTTATCAATGTACAATTCACGCAAGATGGCCTGGCTGAGTTAGAAACACTAACATGGGGCGGAAATGTCCGGGAGCTTCAAAATGCGGTAGAACGTTTGGGCATTCTTTCAATGGATGGAACCATTAGTAAGGATTTGATTCAGCGGGTGATGAAGTCCGGGAAAAATAGTATCCAGGATTTAGAATCACTTGCAGATTCAGAGAATGATTTTCAGCTTTTTAAGGAAGCCGCAGAACGCGTATTTTTGGTGAAACAGTTGAAAAGGCATGATTGGAATATTTCCAGGACTGCAGAGGCAGTGGGACTTCAACGCAGCCATATTTACAATAAAATGAAAAAGTATAATATAGAGCGATAGTATGGGCGGAGAAATCATTGATGGAAAAAAAGTAGCGGAGCTTGTTCGGCAGAGTGTGCGCGAGGATGTAGAGCAATGGGTAAAAAAAGGGAACAGAGCTCCTTTTCTGCAAGTAGTACTGGTGGGTGATGACCCTGCTTCCGTGGTATATACGGGAACCAAAACCAAAGCCTGCAGAGATGTGGGGATAGATACAAACACTCTTGAACTTCAGGATACTATTTCGGCGAAAGAGCTGAAAGGGATTATTACTGATTTAAACAATGATGATTCGGTAGATGGAATCCTGGTTCAGATGCCTTTGCCATCTCACTTGTCGCAGTATGATGTGATTGAATCTATTGATCACCGAAAAGATGTGGACGGGTTTCACCCGATGAATGTGGGGAGACTTTCCATCGATCAGCCCTGTTTCAGAAGTTGTACCCCGGCTGGTGTAATGGAGCTGTTCAAGTATTACAGTATACCGGTGAAGAGTAAGCACGCTGTTGTGGTTGGAGCGAGCAATATTGTAGGGTCTCCAATGGCGGTAATGCTTTCCAGGGAAAATTCCACCGGAAAAGCGACCACGACCATTTGCCATAAATTCACGCGTGATTTAACCACACACACGATTCATGCAGACATTTTGGTTGTTGCTGCCGGTCAACCTAATCTGATTAAAGCCGAAATGGTAAAAGAAGGGGTAGTAGTAGTTGATGTTGGAATTAACCGGGTAGCAGATGAAACTTCTGAAAAAGGGTACAAACTGGTTGGAGATGTAGACTTCGAATCGGTTCGGAAGAAAGCAAGTTGGATTACTCCCGTGCCTGGCGGTGTGGGCCCTATGACGGTTGCCATGTTGATGAAAAATACCTTGTTGGCCGCAAAAAAATCGATTTACCCATAACAATCGTTGAAATAAAATAATCTAATACGATTATTAGATTTAAGTTTTCTTTTCCTTTTCTCGATAACAACTGCGAATCAAAGAAGGACAAAAAGGTTACCGCTTTAGGATAAAAAGATGCGTTTTCTACTTTCAGAGG
>JAKSCW010000272.1 GCA_022360375.1 Balneolales bacterium | reverse complement strand
TACAGATTTATACCTGTGGAACCTCTGAATCCATATTGTACACTAAAATCGATAAAAGAAAATACTCTGGGGGATCGAGATGGAATTCCAATACCCGTATTTATCCAAAGTGTACTAATGTCCTCATTCTCGATGGTAAGATGTCCTGTATCGTAAGATAGTCCTGCTGAGTATTTAAATCTTGAAAAAAATGAATCCATCCCTCTTACATGAGGTCGATATTCAGCACCAAAACCCATTTTCAACCGATTTTTGAAGTAAGACTCATCCTCTGTACTTAATTCATCTTCGAAATCTCCCCAGTTTTGGATCTGGGCTTCCGCAGAAAAATTCAAAAAAGTACTTGGTGCGTAGCCAATTCCCAAGGCAGCTTCAAAGGGTAATGTAATGTCTCCTTCTGAGTTTTCAAGTTGATCAGATAGATCTACCTCTTCAAAAACGCCTTCTACAATTTTCTCAGATATATAGTTTTGCTTTGCTTTAATTGTAAATGGTAAGTTCAGAGTAGCACCAACCGAAAACTTATCATCGTCCATAAACAGCTCATCCAGTGTTGCAGTAACACCAAACCTTTGAGAAAACGCTACACCGGTAGTGTTTAACTCCTGGTAATGGGTATCAAACCCTGATGTGTTAAAAAGAATATTTTCTGATTCCTGAAGAGATAAAAAGGCAAGGGAAGGGGCGTATCCTATCGAAATATTGTCGGAAAGTTTCCAACCAAAGCCAATCTCGAGTTTATTGAGTCCCCCTGTGGTTTCTACTTCATTTTCATAGGTAACCGTTTCAGAAGGTGACGCATTAAAATCGGACGTAATCACTGTTTTATAGCTAGCCCTGGTAACGGGGTACAATGCCAATGAAGCACCTAATCGACCGGGCTTTAAAGGAAGTACTAAATGCAAGTAAGCATTTTGCAGATTCGTGCTTCTATCCGTAACTATACCATTACTTAGCTCAGTGGCATCAAGTGTTAAACCGGTAGTGGCTAAGGTATAAAATGAGTGTCCCCAAAGCGCCGGGTTTGCCAAACTACTTGTTTCAAAGCTTGCCGCAGTAATATCCAATATGCCCTGCCCTCTTGCGGCTGCAGATGTGTTCTCTATCGGGTATCCCAAACCTAAGGATGAGTATACAGAGCCTCCCCTTCCAAGAGTTGAGTTTCCGGATTGTGCCAAAAGGCTGGAACTAATCATCAAACTAACAGCCAACAAATTGGAGAATAATAAAATACCTCGTGATCTCATTTATTCGACCTCATCAACAACACTGTAGATTAATATTTTAGGGGCATTTTCAGGATCCTGTGATGCATCATAAAATGTATTAAATCCTAACAAGCCAAAATTCTGTGATACGTACACATATACATCTTCAAGTGGGGTATTCCCAAATATATTTGCATTAAAAACGTCCGTAATATCAAACCGATATATGCCGCTATCATAAATTGCCTGAGAACTTATGTCGTTAAAGCCCAGATCATAAGCTAAATCAACGGATGGACCTAACTGATATCTTAGCGGTGGGTTTTCTGTTCTTACTTCGTTTATATCCAGGCTTCTTGCCAGAGAAAGAGAATCTGATCGAAGTGATAATTCAGCCCTCACAAAGTTTTGTGAACTCAGATTTTGTACAATGGGCTCGAGGTTGAAATAAAGAAAACTCTCGTAGGTATTTGACATCACAAACTGACCTTCATTAACCGTTCCAGCTGTTCTTTGTAAATCGTAGGCCCAATCAAGCATAGGCAAGGCAATCGTATCCTGGGTAACTTGTGGTTCGGATATGAATAAACTGCTAGACGCAAACCGGAGATACTTAATCTGATTTGCGTCTTCATTAGCGGTTATTGCCAAGCCAAAATCAAGATACTTGTAAGAGGAGTCCCGGCTGTCTGTGCTATCTGTATAGAAGGAAATAAAGTCTTCTTTCCAGGTGCCCTGAAGATCAATATCTATGTATCCGGTACTGTCTATTTCATTAGAACTGAATGAGGCAACCGGGCTGGAAGTGGTAAATGTTACTTCGTCGCTCATTTTGTAAGCAGGCCCTCTCCAAAGCTCATCTACCCTGTAGATATTAAAATCTAAGGTTTCATTCTCCTGGCCATATACAAAGGTGGTATCAAATCTTAATTGAAGAATGGTACTCGCGCTATTGGTAAATACTTCGTCTTCATTACCCTCAACTATGGATGGTTTAAAAAGAGCAAAAGAACTTATTTCCCCAAATAAAGGATCGTTGAATGAACCAATGGGTGAATATGCCAATTGCCCTGTATAGGGGTCAACAGATTGGAAGGGAAGGTTGGTTAGAAAAACGGTATCGATTTTTATTTCTGATTCATTGACGTAACCTCCGCCAATAGAATTTGAATCACCGCAGGAAATAAACAGGAAGAAAACAATTACAGAAAAAGTAAGCTGCCTTAAATAGGCAGCTTTAATAGGTATAAGCATTAATTAAATTCTTGATTTTGGTCTCTTATTCTGAAATAACTTTATAATAATCAGCGAATTTACTAGAAACATCTTCGGGAGAACCTTGAATTTGCTTTGGGCTTATATTCAATTCATGGAACACTTCATCAAATTCATTCCTTAAATAATTTCCAGTAACTACGTGATCACTATACATTAGTCCGAGTTTCAATAAATCAACTTTACCATTATCTGTTAACTCATTTATGTCAACATCTTCTGGTAATCCTAATAATTCGAGGATTTTTGCAGTATCTGCAGTTCCCTCATTTTCCGGATGATGAAGATTATACACGATTTGTGTGTTTTTGAATATCTCAACATCCTTGTATTTGGTTTTAACCAACAAAGGAATTAAACCTGCCGGCCAATCATGACAGTGAATGATATCAGGCTGCCAACCGAGTTTCATAACTGTTTCGAGTACCCCTTTATTGTAGAAGGCTAAGCGTTCTGCGTTATCTTTATAAAATTGATCATTTTTAGGGTCCTTGAACATACCCTTTCTCTTGAAATAGGTATCATTATCCAGGAAGTACACCTGTAGCTTAGCATTTGGAATACTCGCTACTTTAATCTTCATACTTTCTTTAGTTTCGCCTACCTCAACCTCTATCCCCGATAGTCGAATTACCTCGTGCAGTCGGTTTCGGCGATCGTTAATAGTACCGTATTTTGGTAACAGGATTCGAATTTCAAAACCTTTATCCTGTAAAGATGCAGGTAAAAACCGAAGTAAATCGGCGGTGTAAGTCATTCTAGCAAAGGGGGAGATTTCTGCCGCCGCGTATAATATTTTCATAGATGATAATTACTCTTCGTTAGAGATTGAGTTCTCCTTAAAAACTTTGTCTAGTTCATTATTGCTGTCCAAAGAATAGAAGTCCATAAGGGTGTCGCTTCTAAGCCCTAATCTTAGCGTTTCCAATGGAATTACTTCCTCGGGCTGAATATTTCCTAGATTCACATTACTTCCGTATTTCTTGATAAACCACACTTGCTGTTCTTTCATAGGGGTCTCAAAAATGAGATTCTCAACAGGGATTTGATCAGTAATTTCCTCTATTAAACCAGACCTTACTTCCCCATTAGGCCGAAAAACTCCAACAGTT
>JAKSCW010000509.1 GCA_022360375.1 Balneolales bacterium | reverse complement strand
GTTCTGTTATCGTTATAACTATCAATATTCACATATACCCAATCGCTCGTTTCACTTCCATCTCTTCGAAATAGTGAGGTTGTAATTGAATCCGGAGCTGAATCAAATGCGGTAATCCCCACATAAAGATATTTACCTGAATAGAGTACCCGAACTTCAGTTCTCTGGCTCGCTGAACTGCCATCATTTGGCTGCATTTGAGTAAACTCTGAAGCCATTTGCGTATGCTCCCAAACCCGTTCATTTAGTATTCCATCAATCTGAATTTCGGAGTCATTTTCTATCCTTGAAGCTTCAATGCTCCTGGATTGAGATTGTCCAAATACAGCTTGAGATAAAATGAACTGAATTACAAAAAAGCCACAAATACATACCGTGTTTTTCATTCTGATGCATTTGATGATTAACTACTATATAGCCGACCAACCTGCCCTATTCGCCAACGTAAAACTAAGAGGCGATCATTATCAGAATGTTACACACAGAAAAGGAAGCACTGCTTCCTTTTATTGCTCTAAGAGCCTAACCAATAGCTTAATTTTATTAGGAAAATGTTCCTTGGTTTGGGATCAAAAATATCAATCAAATCTCTTCGGTAATTATAAAATCCATCGGCTATACTGCCTTCCCGTTGCTGTTGCCAAACCAGAAAAAGCGTAGAACCCGGTTTATATTCCCAACGAAATACAGCATTTCCCTGAAGTGAACGATATGTGAAATCACCCCTTGAAAAATCAAAATCATCAACACCATCCTCATCAATATCAACATAAAACCGACCCTCTGAGACAGGATCTTCAGTTATAATGCCTTCATCTACCCCATATTTGTCAAAACCGAACCCACCTGGATTGTTGAATTCTCCAAAATTTGAAAACCGATATGAAGTAATAAAAGGCCTCACAAATGTCTGCAAACTCATCCTTGGATTGAATGTCCAATTCAAACGAATTTCAGTAGAAAGATTTGAATTTCGTGAGTCTGCAAATATATATCGGTTGCCAAAAGTTTGAGTGGCATCCGGGTCTGTAGGATTTCGGGCTATTGTAGTTACGTACTGATCTTCATCGAGTTCGAAACCCAACTCAGGCTCTACAGATATTTGAAGGAACGTGGTTGGTTGATACGTAACCCCCATCCAATAGTAATCATCGTACTCATTTTCAATATCCCGCCGGTGAAACTGACCAGTGTAGAAGAACAAGCGTTTCGCCCTGTTGGTACCCATATTGAAATTGAAGTTTAAATCATCGTTGAACTTCATAACCGGGCCACCTCTGGTCAATCGATCAGATACTCTGCCAAATGAAGTATTAATGTTAGCATTTATGTACCACTGGTTCTGGAACCGGGCGAATCCTCCAATGTTATAATTTTGCCACAGCCGATCTCCATCATAATTCCAGCCATGTAAATGGTAACTCCAGAATTCATAATAAAGCAGATTTTTTGGTTCCGTTTCCTGCCATTGGAAGGCAAAGGCAATTGCCCGATAATCGGCCCGGTTCATAAACCCGATGTCATTGGTTTCATATCCGGGACTAACTTCAGAGTAAGTGACAGAACCAGTGAAGTGTTCACCACCCGATTTGCGCAAACTGAATTCCGTTGCAAAACCCTCTAAACTTGTTTTGGTTGGATCCACGCTTAACTCGTCGGAATCGACGCGCTGCATATACCGTTGTGGAGCGTTCTGGGCAGCTTCGATTACCTCCCGGGTTCCATTTATTTGTGTTGCAGAAAATGTACCGCTTACTACATATTCGCGATCTTTCCAGTTATGCTCAAAATCCAGGCCAGCGATGTAAGCTGAATTTCGAATATAAGTTTCAAAATAGGTGTCGTCTATGTTTCTGTTCACTGCTGCCAAATAACCACCCAATACGGAATTACCTTCATCTATATCCTTCTTGATTCGGCTGATGAAATAGTTTGTGGTAGGCTCTACCGCGTAATCACCCGATATTTCCTGCCCACCTTGCTGAATCGTGTATTCCCCATCTTCTTGCAGTGTAGTTGCATTTAAAACTCCAATGGACCACCCCGATTGAGTTTTCCCGCTAATCTTAGCTGCTGCTGCAATATTTGTTTGATCCGGAACATCTGTGTACGATGTGAAATCAGAATCTGAATCAAAAACGGCGTTTCCGCGGAAATCATTATATCGATTTAAATTTCCCTGGGGTGTTCTGCCTATCCTTCTTGAATAAAAAGTATTTGGATTACCGACTGTATTATATGAACGGGTTCTTCCGAACCTGAAAATGTCATTTCCCTCCAGGAAAAACGGGCGTCGTTCGGGGAAGAAGATCTCGAATTGGGAAAGATTGATGGTAGATGGGTCTGCTTCTACCTGACCAAAATCCGGATTAATGGTTGCTGTGAGTGTTAAATCGGATGTTAATCCATATTTAATATCCCCACCAATATTGGCACTAAAATCATTCACATTGTAATATGGATTATCTGCATCCCCTTCGGTAAAACGATTTACATTTGATGAAATATAGGGTGTGATTTCCAACCTTCGAGGCTCGCTCAGATTTGAAATACCATTCAATCGACCAAATTGAGAGACCATTCCGGATTCGGTTTGTGGTGTTGGCGACCAGTAATTGAATTCATTATTACGTGCGATTCTGCGTTGGAAGTTAACTCCCCATGTTTGAACTTCATCCTTGGAGCTGAAACGGAGCTGTGAAAGCGGAATCTTCATCTCTACTGACCAACCCTCAGCTCCCATTTTTGCTTCTGCTTCCCACACAGCATCCCATAGTACATCTTCATTTACATCATCAAAATAGAGTATATCTTTTTGCACACCTTTCGGGTTTACAGCAAAAGTGAATGCTGTTCTTTTATCGTTATAGCTGTCAAAACTCACATAAACCCAATCACTTGTTTCTGAACCATCCCTTCTGAAAAGTGGATTATTTACTGAATCCGGGTTCGATTCGTAGGCCATAAACCCTACATAAATGTATGAATCGGTATACAGGATTCTGGCCTCAGTTCTTTGACTCGGGGTACCTCCATCTTCAGGAAACCGTTGCGTGAATCCCGTTGCCATGGGAGCATTGTACCAAATCGATTCATCCAATCTTCCATCCAATTTGATAATTCCATTTGATTCAATCCGAACCGCATCCATAGTAGGTTCGTCCACATTTCCCAGCCGAATATCAATGAATCCGGGTGTTCGGGTTGGAATAATTTCCTGGGTTAAGTTAACGCTTGGTTGAGCATGTAATAAGCCCCCGAGACCAAGACACAGCAATAGAGTGTAGATAGTTTTCCGCATAATTCTCCCAATGAAAGCCTATCGTATCTAGCTAAACCACATTGACTTAGCCAGATAGGATAACCTGTTACTAGATTTCGAATTTTAGACGTATGAATTCCGGATACGTTACCTCGATTTACGAGTTTTTACGTATCTCAATATCTCCGTGCAGCGTTTTGAAGAGATATTCCGGTCCACCACCATTTACCGTACCTGTAATCCATTTGTTAACGGTTACTGTGTAGCGACCTTCTCCCCTCGTTATTTCTGAAGCGCTGGCACTCCTGTCAATTCTCATATCAAAATTGGTATATACATCCCCATAATCGGTTTTCATTTTTCCTGTGAATTTAGCGTTACCTGGCAATCCAACCTCGATATCTCCATTCAAACCCGTGAATGACATTGGGGTATCATCAAATACTTCCAAAAGTTCCACCTCTATATCTCCATTTACACTATTTACGATTACAGAACCTCTGATATCTTCCATTTCGATATCCCCATTGGTAGCAACGATTTCATGTTCTCCCCGAACTCCTTTTACATACACATCGCCATGGGTTACTTTCATTTGTACCGAAAAATTCTCCGGTACCAAAATCTCAAGTTCAATATCGTCTGAATTAGGGGAAGTTTTTACGGTGACTTCATTATTGTCTTCCGTTATTTCCAAACCGGCCCCTGAAGTAGAAATGCGACGTAATCCATTCCTGTTGTAATAGTCATCGTCTGCTTCGTCTTCTCCATCTAAAATAATAGATACCTCACGACCATTGTATGCCCGGATAATAACATCATCCGCAAACACTGCATTTACAATCAATTTACCGGGTCGGTCTGGGTTAGAAAGCGGAACATTTAAATCGTTCTGCGCAAGTAGCGTACTTGAAAGTAGCATGCCCAAAACTACGCTAAGTACAGTTATTGATAGTTTTTTCATTGTTTTTACTTCTTTAATTATGATTCTCTTTGCCGGATGTAAGCACTGCCGTTTACCGATTCAAAACTGAGTTTTGGTCCTCCATCTCCAATCTGAATTGGAGCTGTCCTACTAATTCGGTAGCGGTAGCCATCTCTGTATTCTTCCTTGTTCAATTGGTTAGCAAGCCGGGTTATTTTATCAAAATCGGTATATAGTTCACCATGTAAGCTTTTAAAAGTTACAATGGCTCCAAAATCACCAGGTGAAAAAACCTCCATGGTTCCATTCACTGTTTTAAATTCACAATCTTCCAATGGACTTTTTTTAAACCAAACTTCAATATCTCCATTCACTGTATGAGCGTCCACAACCCCAACCACGTCTTTCACAACTACCGAGCCATTCACATTACTGGCATCTACTCCATTCTCCATACTGGTTATCCATAACGTGCCGCCATTTACCGTAGAAGCATCAACATACAGGTTGTTCGGTATTTTCACTTCAATATCAAACTCGAAATCAATTCTGTCTCTGTCTCTCCCATTCCAGTTATAAGAGTATTCCATTCTCCGGTTGTACCACCGTACTCTGGAATACGGTGTTTCAACATAGATATAAACGTTGCCATCCCGAATAACTGATTCCAGATAATACTCTTCTGCTTCCTGGTTGGAAATATTTCCCCGGTTTTTCCACAATTTTTTGGTTCCGGTTACTACAATCTCATCCCCTTCATATCCTGTTACCTCCAGTGAACCATTCATGTTCTTAATGACTACTTCTGAGTCGGATGAATATTCACTTCTCTGAATTTCGAACTCAATATCCTCGCGAACATCCTGGGCTGACAACCACCCTGAGGTAATTAATACGATTCCAAGTACAAGATTTAATTTCTTCATCATAACGCTGCAATTGTAGATTCAACTTTGTTTTTGGTAACACCTGCAAGCTCTTTTTCATTAATCAGACGCTGAAATTCCTGGGCAGCATTACTCACCCCTAACTCAACCATTGCGTCGGCGAGAGTAACGATTACAATGTCTGATTCCTGGAAAATAATGGATCGGACTAAGCCTTCACGAACCAGTGGGTTATCTCCCCACCGGGCAAGTGCTTCGATGGATTGCACCCTTACATTTACACTGGGATCATTATTTAGCGTGAATAGCAGCGCCTGAATAGCGGTCTCATCCACTTCCGGAAGTTGGGCACTAATGTTAACGGCTCGTAACCGATCTGTCGTAGATGGCCCTTCCAGCATACTTACCATCATCACTTGCTGCATAGTTTGAACTTCATTTGTGAGTTGTTCAATCCTATCGTGGTTGGGGCCTAACCAATTCCCTGCAAATGCCCCAATTACCATAAAAGAAAATGCATATGCCAACCGGGGAAATGTTACATACTCCAAAGCCGAACGGAGCCAATGAACAATATTCAGGATTGCTTTACCTGAAGAAGCTTCCTTCTCTTTTTCGAGCATCGCGTAAAAACGAGCACTCATTTCGGCTGTTGGCTCGGGAACATATACCAGGTCCATCTGTTCGTGCAGTTGTTCCATAGCCTTAAAATCGATGAAATCGATTTCACCGGAAGCAAGCAATTCTTCCATTTGTTTTTGCTGTTCCGAGGTCAATGTTCCTGCAAGATAATCGGCTATAAGCTGTTGATATTCTTCTTTATTCATCACTGAATTCCTCACTTAATGTGGTTACAATCTCTTTTAAATCTTTCATAGCCCTAAACATCCTTACTTTAACAGCACTTTCCGAAACACCCTGGATTTCTGCAATTTCCTGATACCGAAGCCCTTCGAATCGACTTAGGATCAAAACTTCTTTTTTGTCATCCGTTAATTGTTCCAGTGCCCTTTCTAACAAAATTTTCTGTTTTTTGCGCTCGTTCATTTCCGCGTACCCGGATGGGATATCTGCCACAATGCGCTCTTCGTCCAGAATTTCATCTTCTTTTCGCCGCTTTTCTTTTCGATAATGATCGATATGGGCGTTTCTGGCTATGCTGAACATCCATGTGGTAAAAGTCCCTGATCCGGTATACGTGGCTCGATATTTAAGCATCCGCTCGAACACCGATTGAACAAGATCTTCACTTAGCTGGGAGTCAAAGGTTTTACGGTAGAAAAAGCTAAACAAGGCCCGATTATGCCGTTCGAATAAAAGACCGAGCTTGTCAAAATCTCCGTCCTTTACTTTCATCATTAAAGCCTGATCTGTCGTAGAATCCAATGTGCTTAATTAAGCCCCAATTTCCGTTTCGTAAGTGTACACTGAAGTTTCAGAGAAAGGTTACAAAATGTTTTTTCTAGCGCCGGGCTCCCCAAACCCGGTTAATCATTCCATAAAATTCGGCTTCCCCAAATTCATAATCCTCCTCGGTATCTACCCTGTGAACCAGCACCAAATTCGAAGCGGGGTAAATTCCCAGCATATGAACCCCTGTACCTGTGTGATAAAATGATTTACTGGTTCTGGTTTCTGTTGGCGCTAATACATACCAAAGCATCCCATAGGCAATACCAAACCGGGGATTGTATAAAGAATGGGGTTTGGTGCTTTCCTCAATCCATGATTCCGGGATAATTTGCTTGCCGTTCCAGTTTCCATTTTGAAGATAGAGCTGACCGTACAAGGCCATGTCCCTGGCAGACATCCTGAAATGATAGGCAGGATAGTTCGATTTTTTTTCTTCGTATTGATAGAACCCATCTGTTTGCGGGAACCCAATCTCAACATCCTCATCCGTTAAATAGATCGTTTCAAATTCACCGTTAAAATCCTGCATCCCTAAAGGCTGGGCAATCTCTTCATTGTAAAGTTCATAAATACTTTTCCCGGTTTGTTGCTCAAGTATGGCTCCCAGCACATTAAAATCCCAGTTATTATAATAATAGTGCTCGTTCGGACGATGGCTACCCCGCCCAGGCATTCCTCTCAGCATACCATCTGAAACTGCAGCTGCAGGATGATACACTCCTGATCTCGATCTCAATAAATCCGCAACCCGGGCTTCTTTTTCCTTTTCTGTTAAAGGGAAAACATCATCGATCCCCAGTTCTGAAAGCGTGTGATTGGTATCAATAATCCCTTCTGCCACTTTTATCCCATACAAGGAATTCAGCATGGACTTACGGATGGAATGGATGGTATGTTTTTGGTCCGTGGCTCCCCATTCGAAAGCAATCTTTCCATCTACAAAAATCATCATAGATGACGACCCTGCTTCTTCCAGGAACAGGGCCAACGAATCCAGTTTGTTAGCATCAAATCCTGCCTCTTCTGCAGAAATTGTTTGCAATTGTCGGGCTTCAGTTGAAAGCGATATAAAGAGAAATGAGAAAAATATAGAAAATCGAAGCGTGGCTGAATTTTGTTCCGGCCATTTACTAATACATCAATTATTTGTTTCAGTATTTATATCAAATCCACATCTGCTTTTACTTCTAACAGCGCCGGGCCATCGTAAGTCATCAACACTTTCATGGCATCATCCAACTGATCGCGTTCGGTAACCAAAATTCCTTTGGCCCCACATCCGGTTGCATACTCAGCAAATTCGGGGTTTGTAAGATCGGTGGCCCATACATCCAGTTCTCCCGCACGTTGTTCTTTGGAGATTTTTCCTAATTCATTGTTGTTCAAAACAATCACTTTAATGGGCATATTGTACTTAACTGCAGTAGTTAATTCTGCTAAATACTGGCAGATGCCTCCATCCCCGGCAACAACAATAATTGGTCGCTCATTTTCAACAGCTGCATACGCGCCAAGAGCAGCGGGAAGAGCAAACCCAATGGAACCGAGATAGCCCGACATCAAAAAGGAATTATGTTTTTTACTCTCATAATACCGCCCAAAGGAATACGCGTTGTTCCCTACATCCACGCACATTATGGCATCTTCCGGGGCATGGTGGTTCAGTGCATCAAATACAGCTATGGAACTCACCCCTTTTTCATGGTCTTCAATCAGGCGTTTTGCTTTTTCCGTTTTCCATATTTCCCAGCGCTCTGCAATTTCTTCCGTCCGGTCTTCTTTGTTAGTAAGGTTCGAAACCTGTTCATCGAGCATTTCCATAGTAACTGAAATCTCTCCCCAAACAGCCGCATCTACCCGATGGAATTTACTTAATGCCAGCGGATCAAAATCGATTTGAATGGTTGGCTTTTTAGGAGTAACCCCCGTGTGCTTACTGAAGGAAGCACCAACTACCAGGAGTAAATCGGATTCGTTCATAAACCAGGAAGCTATCGGGGTTCCGCTTCTTCCTAATACGCCACACCCCAGTGGGTGATGATCTGAAATCTGTCCTTTGCCTTTAAAGGTGGTCATCACCGGGCAATTTAGTTTTTCTGCAAACCGGATCACTTTGTCCATGTGGAAGCGTGCGCCATGCCCCACAACGATGGCTGGACGTTTGGCTTCGTTTAATAGTTCCAGCGCTTTCTCAAACGATTCTTTAGGAGGAGCAATGGTCATTGGCGTAATCCGGTCCTCCGGGCCTTTCGCTCTTTTATTAGGAGCGGGGAGTTCCTGGACTTCATCCGGGAATGTAAGATGAGAAACATCCCTCCGAAGAATAGCATGCTTTACCGCCAGGGTCATCAGTTCAGAATGGCGGCTATCTTTTTGGACACGGTGATTGAATTCTGCCACGGTATCAAATGCCCGTACCAAATCCAGTTCCTGGAAATTTCCGGTACCAAGCACCTGGGTATCTACCTGACCCGTTAAAGCTAAAAGTGGGGCCCTGTCAACTTTGGCATCCCACATTCCCGTAAACATGTTTGTGGAACCAGGCCCTGCTATTGCAAAACAACCTGCTGGTTTTCCTGTAAGCTTCCCATATGCAGATGCGGCAAAAGAAGCCGCGCCTTCGTGTCGAATTCCAAAATACTTCAGGTTTCCTTTCTCTTCCTGCCGCCTGAGTGCATCCGCAAAACCAAGGTTTGAATGACCTACCATTCCAAACACCCGATTCACACCCCAATTGATCATCGTTTGCACCATCACATCAGAAACGGTGGTTTCATGGGGTGCTTCTTCCTCAACACCAACATAAATAGCTCCTTGTTCTTCCTTCACCTCAAAGGTTCTGACTCCGTCATCGTATCCTCCAGGAGGAAGGCCTGTACAGGGATGAAAATCCCAGCCATGCCACGGACAGCGAAGCATTCCATTTTCAATGCTTCCCTCCCCTAATGGCCCGCCCTGATGTGGACATTTATTATCCAGTGCACAGATTTTTCCTTCAAAATGGGTTAAACAAATCCCGGTATGCCCGGCTGTAACCGACATTACCCTGCCTTCCACCAGGTCCTCTTTGTTATCCAGCACTTTGTGCCATACAAGTTCTTTGCTCATGCTTTTTCGCTTTGAATGAAATTTACATTTTTACTGTCAACCCGGAGTTGATCCGGGATCTGTCAGGTATGAATCGTTGATAAACCCGGTTATCATTTATAACCGTTACCTTTACAGATGCTGAAACAAGTTCAGCATGACGAATAGAGGAGATCAGTTTTGAATACATCAACTCTGCCCCATATACCACGGCATGGTATTGTCGGTAAACTCCTTGATTAACACTATTGGATCAGATTCATTTTTCAAATCCTGAAGGGAAAGAACCGCTCCCATCCACCCATCAACAATCCACCGCCCTTTGTTCAGATCGGGCATGTTTTCATAAACAGCGTGCCGTTTAGAGAGGTAGCAACTTGCATAAAAGTAGGGTGCCCCAACCATCTCATCTTTAATAGCCAGGCCAAAGCCTACGCCATAATCTTCCGAGATTTCAACAAAAATTCCGGTATCAAAGTGATGTGGCCAGATTCTTATCTCCGATTCCTTATTCAAATCATGGAGTAGTAGTTCACAAGCTTCATTGGCTATTCCTCTCCATTTCTTCCATTCGTTGATTGCATGCATCGAAAGCAACTGGACAGGTTGTTTCATGAAACTGTATTCTGGTATTTCGAAATGAAGAGTATCCATAAACCCTTCCGAATTCAGACCCATCTTCTCAATTCCAATGATGAGTTGCTCTTCAATCTCCCGGATGTGTTTCTTTGCTGTTGAAACCGTTTGAATCGTCTCCCCTTTTTCGTCGATCCAGAGGTAGCATACATCGATCATCCGAAGTACCAGCATTACCTTCCCATTGGGGGTGTCTATCCAGCGCCCTTCGATTCGGTCCTTTTCTTTATTGAATGTTATGTTCGTGTGGCTGTCATCGGCCCGGGTAGGTACAAAAGTTCTGCCTGCTTTCGCCATAATCTGGCATAAGCGATGCAACTGTTGATCGGTCTGGATATAGTTGTTCATTAATGGCTAGGTTTCTTTGAATAGTAGACGGATTAATTTGAATGACTTTCCAGCCATTCTGAGTATAGCTTTCTCCTTCAAGCGTAATGGTTTCTGCAACAAAGGGAAGTACTTCTTTATTAATATCCTGCCCTTGTTCTCCCTTTACTAAATAGTAATCGTAGCTCATTCCACCGTTTTGAGCTACCCGAATTACGGGGGGAATTCCACCGCTTATACATCTTATTGCACAACTCTTGTGCACTTTTCCTTCCCCGGGTTTCATCACTCCGAAATAGCATTTTGCATCAAGAATCTCACCGGTTAGTGTTTTATGCGAAAGCCACCTTTCTTCAGAAGTAACTGGAATTTCTAAGTCAGAAGCAGCGACAAAACTTCCTTCCTGATCGGTAAGTTCAAATAGGGTGACTCCATCCCCATAAATCAAGGTTCCATTTAAAGTAACTTGTTTAGCGTAAAGCCCTGCTTCCTCAGATTCGATATTTTCCAAAATTCCACGTGCCCCAAACTTTCCTAACCCTACTAAGAGTACATGATTTGAAAATCCCTCAGGAATGCCTTCTTCAACAACCAACATAGGAAACGGCTCTGGGTAGTAGATGCCTGTTAATTCGGTTTGTGTTCCGAATTCAAACTGATGATCACTAAATGGCTTTTGAAAACTCACCGTGATGAATACAATCACCGGAATCAATACAAACACAGCGATGATTACCTTTCTAAGGAAGCTTCGATTGCCTTGTGGCATTTCATCCTGCCAGCCGATATAGAATTCCTGTTTACTCATATTCCCTCCGGATTCGCAGGTTCCACAGGTGTTCCCTCCGGTTTCGGAGTTGGGTTTACCCAAACCTTCCCATCAGTCACTTTCACCTCATAAGTAGATAGCTTTTCAGTGAAAGGTGCCGGTGCCTGGCCATTTTCTGGCAGGTACTGATAACCATGCCAGGGGCAGGTAATGCATCCGTCCACAATTTTTCCTTCTCCTAATGGCCCCATTTGGTGCTTACATACATTATGTACTGCCGATATTTTTCCCTCATATTTAAAAATGGCAATGTTCTCTCCTTCAATAAACACCGATTTTCCCTTGTTATTTTCGATTTCATCTACCCGATAAACCTCAACAAACCCTTCTTCCCGAAGTGCTCTTTTGTGAGATTTCAATCGATTCACTTCTTTGGCTCCGGCAATCAGATGAAGAACTGCAACACCAACAAATCCGGAAATCAAGACTCCCCAATACACAGGATGACTTTCATACTGAAGGGCTCCTAGTGCGACATGAGCAATTACTAATCCGTAAGCAATGTATACTCCCATGTGTAGCGTCTTCCAGACTTTCGGTGAAAGGTTGTGCAACCAAAAATCATGGCTGGTAGCTGCCATAGCAAAGAAAATCAACAGCGCAAAAAAGCCCAGTGTTTGGAATGGAAATTCGCTGACAGAAGCATAATGCTGGTTAGAAGTAAATATACTCACAATAGGATTTGTATCTCCCAGGGCATGAAATTGTATAACCGAAAAAATTCCATGAATAAGGGCAATCAGAAACATGGAAACCCCTAAATGCCTGCGATTATACAGCAATGGCAAAAACCGGACATCTAATCTTGCCAGCGGCCCTATCATCAAAATAATGTGCAGCAAGGTTATAGCGGTTAACGCAGTAGCACGAATAATCAAGGTTTCGGCGGTAATCTGTGGGTGTAAAACCAATTGCAGGGCTGTAAAGGAAATCAAAATAAACAGAATCCCAAGCCAGAGTACCCGGTCGTATGCTTTCTTTTGTGTGTTCCACAGAACTGCTTCGTACTTAACTCCCATTACATCCCCAATACAATTACCATTAAAAGCACTACCGACACCAGCGCCCAAATCACTACATGGTTTCTTCTCATAGCAGGAGTCATATATCCCTCCATTTTTTTGCAAATAGTG
>JAKSCW010000568.1 GCA_022360375.1 Balneolales bacterium | reverse complement strand
TTTTTAGGGCACCTTACCTCCAGCGGAACAACGGGAAACTTAGAGGCGCTTTGGGTGGCCCGAAAATCACATCCATCCAAAGCAATAGCTTTCTCTGAAAACGCCCATTATACTCATGGGCGGATGTGTGAAGTATTGGGCGCAAACACCATAGGGATTTCTATACTTGAAGACGGAAGCTTTGATTTGAATACAGTAAATCATAAAGAAATTGGAACCATCGTAGTTACATTGGGCACTACAGGTTTGGGCGAAGTAGAAAAAATGGATCAGGTATTACCATGGGCAAAAAAACATGGAATCCGAATTCACATCGATTCAGCTTATGGCGGATTCTTCCGAACGTTGAAGGATTCAAATCTAATCGACGGCACTTCCTGGAAACTGATGCAGGAAGCAGACAGTATTGTGGTTGACCCGCACAAGCATGGCCTTCAACCCTATGGCTGTGGTGCCGTTCTTTTTAAGAACCCAGAGGTTGGTAGGTTCTACAAACACGATTCTCCCTATACTTATTTTACTTCTAACGAACTTCACCTGGGGGAAATAAGCCTGGAATGCTCCCGCGCCGGAGCTGCTGCAGTTGCTTTGTGGGCTACTTTGCAATGTTTTCCTTTAAAAGAAGAAACAGGATTTGGCCCTATTCTGGCAAAATGCAGGAAAGCGGCACTTTCGGGGTATTCGTTAATGATTGAATCACAAAAACTGGTTCCTTACAAAAAA
This sequence comes from Balneolales bacterium, assembly GCA_022360375.1. GTDB lineage: Bacteria > Bacteroidota > Rhodothermia > Balneolales > Balneolaceae > HXMU1420-13. The sequence continues at coordinate 7,499 of JAKSCW010000568.1, read as the reverse complement.
CCCGAATTAGATATACTGACTTATTTCTCGGTCACCAAATCCACATCCACCACCTCTCAAATTTCCGAACTTTCAAAAAAGGTATTCCAAAAAGGGATGGACGAAAAAAGTTTCTATCTCTCGCTCTACAAAGTTCCGGTATCAGATTTTATACGGTTTCACCCTGAATTTAAAACTGATTCAGACACCGTAACCATTTTGCGAAGCGTTTTAATGCGGCCGGAGCAGGAAGTTTTTATGCCCGAGTTGATCAAAAGGATTGAAAATGCTATTTAGGCAGCATGTCATCGGGACTAATTACATCTGAGGAATGTGCCAGTTGTGGAGAAATTCACGAGAATGCTTTCTGCCCAAATTGTGGAGAGAGAAGATTATCTGAAAAAGATCATTCCGTAGTTGCACTGCTTAAGGATTTTTCCTCGGATATCTTTGATTTAGACAACAAATTATATCGTACTCTTAAATCGTTTTTTTATCAACCGGCAATATATGCGTCGCAGTATATCCGTGGAGCCAGAAAAAAATTCATTTCACCCATCAAGATTTTCATCCTGGCAAATGCGTGGTATTTCTTCTTCCCGATTTTTGATACGTTCAAAACAACCCTGGACATACAGTTAACCGGGCTTCCTCAAAGCAGATTCACGTATAATTTCATCCAGCAGGTAATTGTGAACTCCGGACTTTCTGAAGAAGACTTTACCACTGAATACAACGCATTAACTTCAGTTATTTCAAAAGCAATATTGGTTCTTCTTCCTGTTTTTATAGGTTTTTTTACCTGGCTTTTAAATGTGGGCAAACGAGAGGAAAAACCCTTGATTATGCACCTGAATTATGCATTCATAGCGGTTGCGTTTCTTCTTTTAGTTGTCATTTCAACCATCCCCGGATTGTATCGGCTCCTGGCCCTGGCAGTAGATTCTGACTTATTATGGAGCATATATTCCGAAAGGAATATCACAACCTATGTTCTGATACTCATCAATGGGTATGCCTATGTACTGTACAAGGATTTTTTTGAAGGATCCGGATTAGTAAAATTCGGGAAAGCAGTTATTATGAATTTACTGTTCATTCCTCTGATCCAATTTTACAGATTCATTCTGTTGATACTTACTCTTGGTTGGATGAAGCTGTTTTAAGGCAGGTTTTCAGATAGAGAAACACAGATTCATTTGAACGCTTTCTCATCAAAACCAAAATCCCTCCAAAACCGTGGCGCGAATTTCATCGAGCAATAGCCGATCAAAAGGGACCCAAACAGAATTCCAAGCGCTGAAATGAGGCTGATCTGATCAAATTGACCAAGATTTATTAATAAAAACGTACAAATTGCAAGAATAAAGCCTCGTAAGAATAAATGAAGTTTTGTCTTCATGATCTTTTTCTCTCCATTATAAGTTATAATAAGTACTTATGAAAGAATTGATTTGCACTTGTATACCCTTACGGGAACTGATAATCAAAAAAACTATACATCAAAACTTATACCCTGAGCTAAGGGCAACTCTGTACCCCAGTTGATGGTATTCGTTTGGCGGCGCATATAAGCTTTCCAGGCATCCGAACCCGATTCCCGGCCTCCACCCGTTTCTTTTTCTCCACCGAAAGCCCCTCCTATTTCCGCTCCACTGGTTCCAATGTTGATATTCGCGATCCCGCAATCAGAACCATGTGCACTCAGAAAATTTTCAGCTTCGCGCATATTTAAGGTAAACATGGCAGAACTCAGGCCCTGTTTTACCCCGTTGTGGTAGCTCATGGCTTCTTCAATGGTTGAATATTTTATGAGGTATAAAATCGGAGCAAACGTTTCTTCTTGTACAATGTTGAATTCATTGTTTACCTCTGCCAGGGCCGGGCGAACATAATTCCCTTCCCGCTCCAATACCTCGCCGCCAAAAATCACTTTTCCACCCTCATCTTTAATCTGTGTTAACGCCTTTTGCATAGCATCAATGGCAAGATCATCAATCAGTGGACCAACCAATGTTCCCGGTTCCAGGGGATTTCCAATGGTTACGTTCTCATAGATAGTGAGAAGCCGGTTTTTCACCTGGTCGTATACCGATTCGTGAATAATCAGGCGGCGTGTACTCGTACAGCGTTGGCCACACGTTCCAACGGCCCCAAAAACGGTGGCCCTGATAGCCATTTCTATATCCGCATGTTCTGAAATAATAATAGCATTATTGCCCCCAAGCTCGAGAATGGTTTTTCCTAGCCGGGCACCCACTGTTTTAGCCACTTCTTTACCCATTCGAATAGAGCCTGTTGCCGAAACTAAAGGAATGCGATCATCCTTAGTCATCCATTCACCTACTACTCTATCCCCGGTAACCAGGTTAAAAATTCCTTCAGGAAGATTGTTTTCCTTTAATACCCTGGCAACAATTTTCTGAACAGCAACTCCACATAATGGGGTTTTTTCTGACCCCTTCCATATCATCACATCCCCGCAAACTGCCGCAATCATTGCATTCCAGCTCCAAACCGCAACCGGGAAATTGAATGCTGATATAATCCCCACAATTCCCAGTGGATGCCATTGCTCATACATACGATGCTGAGGACGCTCACTGTGCATGCTAAGCCCATAAAGCTGACGACTTAATCCCACCGCGAAATCGCAAATGTCAATCATTTCCTGCACTTCCCCCAGGCCTTCCTGGTAAATCTTACCCATTTCATAAGTTACCAGCTTTCCCAAAGGCTCTTTAAACTCGCGAAGTTTTTCTCCTATCTGACGAACAATTTCCCCTCGCTGAGGAGCTGGCATTTCCCGCCAAACTAAAAATGCCTCCTGGGCCCTGGCTACTACTTCTTCGTACTGTTCTTTAGTAGTGATACTTACATTGGCAATTTTCTTAGCATCTACCGGAGTATGACTTGCAATCACATCTTTGCTTTCAAGGTTTATTTGACCTGTACTTGTACCGGCATTTACTCCTTCGATACCAAGTTTTTTTAAGAAATCCATTCTATCTATGTTGAGCTGAAATTTTTCTGAACGAAGATAGCCATTTCAAGAAAAGAAATGTTCTTTTTTGAAGTACCTTCAGATCAAACTAAACTCTTATACACCAGGTTGAAAACAGCTTCTCAAAATCAGATAAAACTTCTCAGGAAGTTAAAGCAGCGAAAGTACCGCCTTCAGGAGCAGTTGTTTTTGGTGGAAGGTGAAAGAGCAGTTGCCCAGGTTCTTCAGAATGGGTTAGTTGAAATTGAAGGAGTTTTTGTTTCCGGTGGAAGAAGCCCGGAGAAAAAAAGTGCGAACGGCTTCGAAATTGATGCCCCCACATTCAACGAAATTGCCAATACCGATTCGCCGCAGGGAATTCTGGCACTTTGCAAAACGCCTGATGAGCTTAGTTTAAACCAGGTTTTTCCTCAAGAAGGAATAATCGTAGCAACTGACGCTATTCAGGACCCGGGTAACCTCGGTACGATAATACGCACATCTGTTTGGTACGCGGCTAAGGGAATTCTTCTTGGCGAAGGAACTGTAGATTTGTTTAACCCAAAAGTGGTACGGAGTACCGCCGGCGCTACAGGGGCTCTGCCATACAAAACCGGGAATCTATCAGATCTTTTTTACCAATTCGAAGATGCAGGGTGGGTAGTGGTTCTGCTGGATGGAAACACCGGCGCTGAACCGATTCAAAAACTCGCCGCGCACAGAAAAACAATTCTGGTTGTAGGTAACGAAGCAAATGGAGTGAATCCCGAGCTGATTCAATCTCAAAGACACCGGGTTTCACTTCCTTCCAACTCTTCTCAAAAACAGGTAGAAAGTTTGAATGCAGGGGTTGCAATGGGCATTGCCTTAGCATATGTGAATAACTCCGTTGATAACTCATGAATTTTTAGCCCAACATTAAGAATTCTAAAAATTCGGGAATACTTTTCCACATCCATTGCATCTGGATTGTGAGTTGAGTTAATTGAATTCAAGTTCTTTTACATCATCTACAAACCGGCGGACACGCTTAAAATCAAATCTATTTATATGCCGAGAAAGAAAGCGAAAAAAATTTTCGTCCTCGATACATCAGTTCTTTTATATGATTATGAAGCAGTCAAAAATTTCGAAAAAAATGACGTAGCAATTCCGATTACCGTACTCGAAGAAATAGACACATTCAAAAAGGGAAACACGGTAACGAATTTACATGCCCGGGAGTTTATCCGATTTCTGGATGGAATTTCTGATGAAAACATGTTGCAAGACTGGATTCCATTGAATGGGAGAAGCCATGGCAAGCTAAAGGTAATAAGTAATGGAGGGGATCATCCCGATGCAAACGAAGTATTTGGCTCCAAAAAAAATGACCATGAAATTCTGAACGCCGCCCTTCGCCTTAAAGTTGACAACCCCTCCGAACGGGTAATCCTCGTTTCCAAGGACATTAACCTGCGCCTGAAAGCAAGAGCACTAAACCTTGAGGCTGAAGACTATGAAACGGTTCAGGTTAAAAACATTGACCAGCTTTATAAAGGCAAAACGGAACTCACCATAGAAGATCCCGCGGTAATCAGCAATTTTTATGAGAAAGGGAAAATCCGGGCAAAAGAAGTAATGGAAGACAAACCACCAGCTAACCATTACTATTTAATGAAAAGTCATGGTTCCTCCGCTCTGGGTTGGTACAATCCTAAATCGAAATACATCGAGAATATCGAAAAACTGAATGCCTATGGTATTGTTCCTCGTAACGCAGAGCAAAACTTCGCGCTGCATGCGTTAATGAACCCCGAATGCCAGCTTGTAACGGTTACCGGTTCTGCGGGTACCGGAAAAACATTACTTGCATTGGCAAGTGCGCTGGAACAACGAAGTAATTTTAAGCAGATTTACCTGGCCCGCCCAATTGTTCCGTTGAGCAATAAGGATATTGGTTATCTGCCAGGGGATGCAAATCAAAAAATTGATCCCTACATGCAGCCACTATGGGACAACCTGAGCTTCATCAAAAATCAATTTAAGGAAACCAGCAAGCAGTACAAGAAGATTGATGAGATGGTGCAAACGGACAAGCTACGGATAGTGCCCCTGGCATACATTCGAGGGCGTAGCCTGTCAAATGTGATTTTTATCGTGGATGAAGCGCAGAACTTAACTCCGCATGAGATTAAAACGATTATTACCCGTGCCGGAGAAAATACAAAAATCATCTTCACGGGTGATATATTCCAAATTGATTCACCGTTCTTAGACGCGCAAAGTAATGGGCTTTCGTACCTGGTTGACCGGATGCATAACAGCTCTATATATGCACATATTAACCTCACAAAAGGGGAGCGGTCAGAGCTTGCAAATATAGCCAGTAAGTTATTGTAAGCCGGCGCTTTTTTTTACAAATTGGGCGCATACCACTGTTTAACTCAGGAATAATATGCGTCTTCTTTGCTTTGCTTTTGTCATAGTTGGACTAAGCACCAATATTTATGCCCAATCGGTAAACAACCTTCCTAAACTCAATCAGCTAGGATTCTATATTAACAGCGACAAACTTGCTGTTGCACCCGCGAGTGAATTTGGATCATTTTACATCAAAGATGCAGAGTCCGGAGCAATTGTATATCAGGGAGAACTGGAAGATGCCGGATACTATCAATTATCTGATGAGCATGTAGAAATTGCAGATTTTTCCAGCTTTAAGAGACAAGGAAAATTCATTTTAGGAATCGATGGCGGTGGAGAATCTTTCCCTTTCGAGATTAAAAATAAGCTCTATGATGAACTCTCCAGTGCGTTAATAAAAGCTCTTTATTACAATAGAGTTTCGACTGAACTGGAACCCGAATATGCAGGAATCTGGGCACGACCTGCCGGCCAGCCCGATGATAACGTGATTATTCATGGTTCTGCGGCAAGTCCCGGTCGCCTTGCAGGATCCAGTATTTCATCTCCGGGTGGTTGGTATGATGCAGGAGATTTCAATAAATATGTGGTTCCTATCTCTTCAAGCATTCATCATATTCTTTTTGCATACGAAAGCTTTCCTGAATTCTACAGTAACCGGGAATTGAATATTCCTGAAAGTGGAGACGAGGTACCGGATATTCTTGATGAAACACTTTACGCATTACGATGGCTGCTTACCATGCAGGATCCATTCGATGGTGGAGTATATAACAAGCTAACCTATGCAAATTTCCAGGCAACGGTTATGCCCAACGTACCTACGGCGCCAAGATATGTAGTCCAGAAAGGTACTGCTGCTACCCTGGATTTTGCGGCAGTTATGGCTCAATCAGCCCGGGTATATGAGCCCTTTTATCCTGATTTCGCTGACTCTGCATTGGCGGCGGCTGAATATGCCTATTCGTGGGCCCAGGCAAATCCCAATATGAGCTATAATCAAAGTGAAATGAACGCCAATTACGACCCTGATGTAAATACCGGTGCCTATGGAGATTCTGATTTTTCGGATGAGTGGTTCTGGGCAAGCTCAGAGTTATATATAACCACTCAAAATGAAGATTTTTACCCTGCCAACGGCTGGCAAAATACTCAAAATTCAGGATGGAGTAATGTTCGGGCTTTGGGATTATTTTCATTAATCCGCCATCGGGTCAGCCTCACTTCATCCGGACTGGCCGATACTTTGGATATGAAAAATGAACTTTTTGAAGCATTTGAACCATATGTATCAGATGGGGAGAACTCGGCGTATCGTTCACCTTTTGGAATTGCAGCCTCGCAGTTTAACTGGGGTTCTAATGGAGGGGCCGGAAACTTAGGTATGGGCATTTTAATGGCGTATGAACTAACCAATGATCCAAAATATTATCATGCAGCCATTGATATTATGGATTACCTGCTAGGAAGAAATGCAGTGGCATATAGCTATGTTACCGGTTTCGGAGAACAAAGCCCCATGCATATTCATCATCGCCAGTCTGAGGCCGATGGAATTCTGGAACCTATCCCAGGGTGGGTTGCCGGGGGAGCCAATCCTAATAATCAATCACAGGATTGTGGTACCAATGCCTACAATTCCACACTTCCTGCCCTTTCTTATCTGGATAGCTATTGCAGCTATTCTACCAACGAAATCACTACATACTGGAACTCTCCATTTATTTACATGACTGCTGCTATTGAATCCTTTACCGAGGATGGAATTTCCGATTTGGAATCACCATTGAAATTTATAGCTCCGGAAAAGGATTTATTTTATGATTCCGGAATGGTGTTACCTATTTCCTGGGAAGCTACAGGTATCTCCTCGGTAGATTTGTTTTATAAAATTTATAGTGATGAAACGTTCATAGAAATTGGAACGGGACTGGACGCCTCTCTTTCTGAATATGCTGGCTTCGTTATTCCGGATTTACCAGGTGATTCACTCCTCCTTAAAATTCAAGACAGTTCAAATCCTGAAGAGTTCGCATATTCATCTATAGTACATATCCGCCCTCCTAAATCTGTAGAGGATATTGAAGTATCTACGGTGTTAAATCTCGGCTTTATACCGGGTATTCTTGTA
>JAKSCW010000218.1 GCA_022360375.1 Balneolales bacterium | reverse complement strand
TTAATCAGGGGGACTGTCCCCCTGATTAAAAATATGGTAAATTTTAGTTAAAATCTTTTAGTCATCTGCGACTTCATATTGTAAACTATTAGTTGGGACTTCATTTCTTGAGTTAAACCATAGGTAAACTGGGATACCTAAAATAGGTACTACTAGTCCTAAAAGAGATGATCTTAGATCATTAACTAGTGTGTTTAGTAGCAGAGCTACATTAAGAACTAAGATAAAAATTGGTACAATGGGGTAGCCCCATACTTTATAAGGTCTATTCATATCGGGTCTTTTAGCTCTTAAAACAAATAGCCCTGCTATAACCATTGTTGAAAATACCATTCCAGTAAAAATGCATAAGCACCAAGTGCATAGATAAAGCCTTTTATCAATTGTACTTGTACATCTGAGAATTTCAGAAACGGAATTATCGTAAAACCAATTCCAAAGGCAAGGAAACCCAGGATTATCCTGGCAATGAATATTTCCGTGGTATTAAAACCCTGTTTCTCTTTTAATTTTGCAGTTTCCCGTATTCCAATATGATGTAACCCAAAGTCCCCAAAAAAAGCAACATACCCCAAAAAAGAGAGCGCTATAGTAATTAATCCAAAACCCTCAGCACCTAACGTTCTGGCCAGGTAAACGGATGTAATAAAAGCGAGTCCACGGCCAAGGATATCACCCATCAAAAAACTTGCTATTTTGCGGGTGAGATCAGCCATTGGTATACGAGTTACTAAAATCCCGGACTAGTTTTTTTAATTCCTTCCGGGAATCGAAAAGCTTGATTTTATCGTGATTCCTCAATTCCGTAATGGTTGAAATATTTGGAGCGAAAATTGTTCTGTTGTAGGCTTTTGCCATTTCTATTCCTCCGGAAGTAAGTATCTGTGTGTAGTTAAATACACAAACATCAGAGGCGCTGAGAAGTACAGCATAAAAGTCTTCAGGAATAAAACCAGGGATGTAATGAAACCACTCTAATGAATGGGATTTACTTTGAAGAAATTCACTAAGTTTTGCCTGCCCCTTTTTAACATATCCAGCTACCACAAAGGAGTAATTTCCGGAAACATCTTCTAAAACTTCAAGAACTTCCGGGATATTTTTGTAAGTACTGATCGTTCCAATCATTAGAAAAATGGGGTACTTATGATTTATAGAGTTGGCTAAGATTTCATTTTCCAGCTTTTGGAGGGCTTCAGCTCTTGAAATGTTTTTTGCCGGGAAAGGGGGATGAGGGTGTACGAAAATTTTTGATTCTGAAACATCCAGAAAACGGGAAACCTGTTCCTGGGCAGTATTCGAATGCACCAAAACATTTATGGATTTCCGTGCCATCCAGCTATGTATAGTTTTATGTAATGAAAGATATTTTCGGTTATGTGGTTGCAGATTATGAACAGTCCACACCATTTTTCCTCCCAACAAACAATACACCCCAATGCATAATAACTTGTAAGGCATTCCTAACAGTGATTTAACATCCTGGAATTCCAGCCAATGATAATGAAGTACTGATTTTTGCCCTAATAGTTGAGCAAGTACGAATCGAAAATGCCCTAATGCGCTTATGCTATGAATTTTTATTTCTGAATGATGCTCAAGAATAGGTTTGTATAACAAATACAAATAATCGGTCTCTTTAAAATCAAACCGGATAAGAGGCACTACAAAAACGCGCTGAACCTTAGGTTGTACCTGCAGATAAATGTCATGAAGTGAGGTAATCACCATATAGTGAGAAAATCCCTACAATTGATATTGTATACCAATTGAATGTACCGTTCCAAAACCGGTATTAAAAGGAATAAGTGCGTAATTAAAAGCCATCTTTTCAAATAAAATATCCAAACCAAAAGAAACCGGACGTGCGTTTTCCTGGGTTTTATATCCTGTATTTACCCGTATAACATCTGCTACAAGTAAGGAAAGCCCAAAATTAAAATAATTCTCGGCAGGATTGATGTCGGTTAACTCTTCATCGTTCACAAAAGGAACCACATAATCAGCCATTATGGTTATTAAAATGGGTAATTGAGGGTTTTTCTTATGAGCAAATTGAAACACCTCAAAAGAAGCACCAAGGTTAAAGCTGGAAGGTAAATCGGTAGGTTCCTCATTTAAATCATCCATATCGCCAATATTAAGCAAAGAAGCTCCTAAACGGAATCTTTCTTCCATCAAAGAGGTCGCAATTCCTGCACTTATCGCGTAGCCGGTAGCACGGTATGGAAACACTTCTTCGTTCAGATAATGAGCCGAAATACCTGCAGAGAGAATATTGAAGTTATACGAATACGCTCCGGAAATGGATAGATATTGAATGGAGAAGTCCCCGTTAGATGCACCGGGAGAATCGCGCTGCTCCAACCCGTTCACCCCGGACGTGTAAAAAGAAAAAGCAACGGCACGATTACCTTTTTTCAGATTAATCCCCCCAAAGAGGTTGTTTGAGTCAGAAATCCAATTTGTATAGGTTAAAGAAATACTTGGATGGTCATCCAGTGCAAGTAAACCAGGGTTTGAGTAAATCGCATTAGCACCATTGGGAATTGCGGTTGAAGCCTCCGCTCTGGAAAGTTCAGTTGCGCCTGGTGCTACCGTAAGTATTTGTAGCCCTGCCTGGGCAAAGGCTCCTGTTGAAAGGAAAAGGACTGAGAGTAAAAGAATGGGTGTTTTCATAAGTGTAAACGTAGGGCAAAAACATGCATATTGGCAACTCCGTAGGGCTCTCTTACAAATGCGTAATCTACAGAAGGAGAAAATATATCGAATGGAAGATGCACGGAAAATCCTCCGCTAAATGAATTGCTTTCCGAAACAGAAGTATCAGAGATTTCGTAGCCGGCACGAAGTGTAACCCGTTCATGTGCATCCCAGGCTCCGCCTAGCCGGAAAATGCCTGAACTGGTATTTATAGTTTCCAGACTTTCAATCGTCGAGGCAATACCGTCATTGTCAATAAACACTTCGGTTTGATTCACTTCCGAAGTATATGACTGAATTTCAAATTCAGCGGTAATGGTGAAAACCTCTTCCTGAAAAGCTAACCCCAATTTATATCGAACAGGAAAGTTATTAACCACGTTGCGGGACTGAGTATTACCATACAATTCTCCGGAATTCCACGTATAGTTGGCGAACATATCCTGAACTGTAAGGCCAAAATTTAACCTTGGCGACAAGTGATAAAGAAAACCCAGATCGACCCCAACTGCCGTAGCCGCTTCCAAATCTTCGTAATAGTTGGCATAGTTTATCTTGAAACCAACGCCAGCATTTAGTTTTTCATTGAAACGAATTCCAAAACTGGTCCCGAGTTGATATTCTGCCGCATCGAAGGTACCTAGCGGATAACCACTTAACGTTCGTTCGTCGATATCGGTAACCCCGGTTCTGATTAATGAAAAATAGATTCCTGCGTTCGGAGGAAGTTGAAAATGGATTCCGGCAGTTTGATAAACACGATCGAAATCTAAAGCAGCAACTGTGAAATCTGTTTGTCTTGAATCTGCTTTAAAAGCAGCAAGAGCAGGGTTGTAGTAAGGATAAATACCTTCTGATGTAGTAGCCGTGAAAGTATTTGACATTGACATTCCACGTGGAGACATCCCAAGTTGAGTTGCAACACCTGCAAATCCACCATTTTGGGCAGCCAACCCTCCGCTAAGAAAGGTGACAATAAATATTGTTAAAGCAAATACGCGTTTCATTCTATAAGTAATATTTTACCGCTTATAGTTTCATTCGGTTTCTCGATTACGTAGAAATAAGGACCATTCGCCACCTTTCTTCCTCGTGCATCAATTCCGTCCCAGAGAGCTTCGTATTCTCCGATCGAATAATTTTCGGTATCCAATTCCCGGACCAGATTCATTCCAAAATCAAAAATCCGGATAGTGGGAGTTCCCGTTTGTTCCATCTCAAATCGAATACGAACAACTTCATGTTCTTCAGGTGAGTATGGATTGGGGTAGGCATAACTGGAAACAGATCTGGCATTTTCATTGTAGGTGTTCCCACCGGAAAGAGGGAAGTTTACACGGGTTATTTCCCATGTTTCACCATAATCGCTGGTAGATATTATTCCATCGGTTGTCCCGATCCACACCCGGTCGTTTGTAACTGTTGCAGCCTGAAACGCAGCAGAATTTTTAAGTATGGCATTCGCGCTTCTTACCTGAGGTTCCTTTATCCAGGTATCGCCACCGTCTGAAGATATGAACAGGCCGTTTTCTCCTGCAGCAAATACATATCCATCTTTAAAGGTAAGTCCGGAAATCTGCTCTCCAATCAATCTTTGGGTAAAAGTTTGGCCCCCATCTTCGGTATATACAATGCCATAATTGTCTTGTCCGGAGTAAATGGAACTGGAGCTTTCTGCCAACCAGTTTGTCATCCAGATTCGGCCGGAGCTGGTGTCCTCCTGGATTTCAATAATCCAGCGGGCAAGTAATCCATCACTGGAGTTATCAAAATTGGTATTTTGCCAGCGGATGCTATCAATCGGAGCAGTTAGAGCATTATCCGAAACGTTGATACCCCCGGCGCTGCCATACCAGACCCGGTTTTGGGAATCTATCATCACGGCAAATCCTTTCAAATTGTCATCCGGCACACTATTGTACAGGTTGGCTTCTTCTATACAAACACCATTGTTTACATTTAAACAGGTGGACCAGAAATAATCATTTCGTTCTGGTGTTAACTCGCTTTCACCGAATGGAGGTAGTACAATTCGTTCCCAAGACTCACCTAAATCTGTGCTTCTCAATAAACCGGATGCCCAATTAGCGGAAAAAATAACTTCTCCCCGAAAAGCTACATTGTAGGGAGGGGACTGTTCCGGAACAATAATTCTGCGGCGGTCGTAAGTGACGCCCCCGTAAACAAATGTAGTGTCTTCATCTACAAATGGATCTAACAAAAAATCACTAAAGCGCCAGGAATCACCACCATCGGCAGAGATATAGTATCCATAACCAGCGGGCTGATTTCCTGCCAGGGTAGCTGAAGTAAACCCAAGACCTGCAACTATAGTATCACCTCTTACATCCAAAGAAAATACTCTTCCCAAGCCATTATCAATGCTGTCAATTCCGGTGGGGCGAAACCAATCTGCTGAATTTCCAATATTTCGATTTAATGCCGGACTGATCCAAACGGTATCACCAGTTGCTTCAACGCTGGAGACTCCATTTTGCCGTATGCTATTAAAAGAAGATGCAGAAGGGCCTACTACTTGAGAAACCCCAACTGAGGGCAAAATTAAAATTGTTAAGGCTGCAAAAACTCTCTTCAAAACTAATTATCGGTTATTGTAAACGTTGTACTTACCGTATCACTTAATAACCCGGCAAGATCAATCGCAAAGAATTCTATGTTATATGATCGCTCGGGGCGGTTATTGGTGGGAGTAATATCAAATTGAGTGGTATAAATCTGATCGTTAGCAACTAAATCACCACGATTAGTACCGTCATCAGACATCTGGATTTCAACTATTTCTTCGGTTTCAAGATCAATAATCCGCAGGGTTACTTCATCGATGGTATCGTTCCCGTCTAAATCCGTAACGGTAGCCGTAAAGGTAGCAGGTATTGCTCCCGTGTCTGGCCTGTTAATAGTTCCCGGACTTGTTACTTCTTCAATTACAGGTGCACTACCTGCAAACCCCTTAATGCCGGCATATGTTTCTGCGGTAGTTCCATTTCCATTCCCATTTAATGCATACACAACAATAACAAGATCAAGAATGGTTGTGGTGTTTATATTGAGTTCAGCTTGAACAGAATACTCATTTCCGTTTGCAGTTAAGACGCCCTCGACTAACCCATCCCTGGTAGAGGCATCAAGAATGGCATATGTAGGTTGAAAATTTTCAATCTCCGTAACAATTTCAGTTACCAATTCGAAGGTGACCGTAGTATCTCTGAATCCATCGATTTCCCGATCAAATTCAATCAACGCAGGAGACACCGACAAAGAGGTTATGATAGGTTCTTCCGATAATAAACTATCCGGAGAATTGGTTGAATCGCACTTCAAAAAGAATACAGCGGCTACGACCAAAAATAAGATAGAAAATGCTTGTTTTTTCAAATCCGAGTGAACAAAATTTTAACCAGCCAATGTTACGGATATGTACATGACAAGTCCACTACGAAGTTGACGGAATTAAATTGTATATGGGCATTGCATTTCGAAAAGGGCGCTCCTATATTCGTTGCGCAATGCAAAAGAACCTACTGAATATTAACACATGGTGGTGGCCTTCTGTAGATAATACAGCGGGATTTGTGCGTTAATTTGGTTCACGAATTTTATACACCCGCTGTTCCTTCGGAAGAGTGGGTTTTTTTTTGTTTTTAATTCATGGAAAAGTCTCAATTTTTAGAATTAAGTAAATCATATACGGCCATACCGGTATACAAACGACTTTTGGCGGATGTACTTACACCGGTTTCTTTATTCCTGAACATTCGGGAAGGAGCAGAACTTCCGTTTCTTTTTGAGTCGGTAGAGGGAGGAGAGCAGCTTGCACGTTATTCATTTATTGGAAGAAATCCCTACCAAATTCTCTCATTTGACGGGCAAAACACGGTACTTACAAGACACGGAGTTAGTCATTCGATTGACCTTCCTTACTTCGAGGAACTGAAAAGGCTCACTACCGCTTATTCTGAACCTGAACTTCATAATTTACCACGCTTAACGGGTGGTGCCGTCGGGTTTTCGGCATATGATACTTTTCGGCTGGTAGAGCATCTGCCTGATGTTCCTGAAAATGATTTGGAGATACCTGAGGCTATCTGGGCATTCTATGATCAGATTTTTGCATTCGATCATGTGAAGCACCAGGTTATACTTATTAAAACGGTATTTATTGAAGATGGAATAGACGCTGAACTTGCCTATCAGGAAGCGTTACAAGCTTTGGGAGAGATGGAAAAAGCAGTAATGCACTCCGATTATTCGCGCCGTGAATTTAGCATCTACCCGGATTCTCTTTCCAGTAACATGAAAAAGGAATACTTCAAGGAAATTGTACAAAAAGGCAAAGATTACATTTATGAGGGTGACATTTTCCAGGTGGTTCTTTCCCAACGTTTTGAAGCCAGTATGGATGGGGATTCATTTATGTTGTACCGGGCACTTAGAATGGTAAATCCGTCTCCGTATTTATTTTATCTCGATTTTGATGAGTTCACTATTGTCGGTTCTTCACCAGAAGTATTGGTAAGTGTGCAGGATGAAGTAGTGAGAGTATTACCAATTGCAGGAACACGCCCCAGGGGGAAAACCATGCAGGAAGATTTGGAACTGGAAAAGGATTTGTTGGCCGATCCAAAAGAAATTGCGGAACACATCATGTTGGTAGATTTAGGCCGAAATGATCTTTCAAGGGTGTGTAAACCCGGAACGGTGGAAGTAATTCGGAGCCAGGTAATCGAGCGTTATTCTCATGTAATGCATATAGTGAGTGATGTACAGGGTAAATTGGCGGAGGACAAAACCTCGGTAGATGCCTTGATGCAGTGTTTTCCTGCCGGAACGGTAAGCGGTGCTCCGAAGATCCGGGCTATGGAAATCATTGATGAATTTGAACCCACTAAACGAGGTATCTATGCAGGGGCAGTTGGATATTTCGATTTCTCAGGGAATATGGATACCTGTATCGCCATCCGAACAATGGTTGTTTCGGGAGATAAGGTGTACATTCAGGCTGGTGCAGGGATCGTTGCTGATAGTGATCCTGAACGTGAATTTGAAGAAACTCAGAACAAAGCCGGAGCGTTAGTTCAGGCATTAAGCATAGCGTTAGACATTCAATGACCAAGAAGAAAACCATCCTTTCAGGAATTCAGCCTTCCGGTAAGCTGCATATCGGGAATTATTTCGGTGCCATCCGCCAGCACATTGCCATGCAGGAACAAGGTGATGCCTTTTACTTTATTGCGAATTACCATTCACTCACTTCTGTTCGGGAAGGTGAAATTCTTTACCAAAACACCATTGATGTAACCCTCGATTATCTTGCACTTGGACTCGATCCGGAAAAAGCGACTTTTTTTGCTCAATCAGATGTCCCTCAGGTAATTGAACTTGCATGGATACTTGGAACACTTACCCCGGTTAGCCTAATGGAAAAAGGTGTTTCGTATAAAGACAAAATTGCGGCAGGCTTAAGTCCAAATATTGGGTTATTTACATACCCGGTTTTGCAGGCAGCGGATATTTTGATTTACCATTCGGATGTGGTGCCTGTAGGCGAAGACCAAAAACAGAATATTGAAATTTGTCGGGATCTGGCCGGAAAATTCAATCGTGCATATGAAGGAGAGTATCTGGTAATTCCGGAGGAGCATATTGTAAAGTCTGTTGCTGTTGTACCAGGAACCGATGGCAGGAAAATGAGCAAAAGTTACGGTAATACGATCCCTATTTTTGGAGAAGGAAAGCCATTGAAAAAAATAGTTATGTCCATTCAAACGGACTCAACCCCTTTAGAAGATCCAAAAGACCCGGATGGCGATAATGTCTTTGCCTTAATTAAACTCTTTGCCAGTAAAGAACAGCAGGAAGATATTGCTGCGAAATATCGGGCTGGAGGATATGGTTATGGTCATGCGAAGAATGAATTGTTGGGTTTCATTAAAGAGTATTTTAGTGAAGCTTTAGAAAAACGAAAACAACTGGAACAGGATTTGAACTACGTGAAAGATGTGCTTAGTGATGGTGGAAAAAAAGCACGCGAAAGGGCTGAAAGCGTTATGCAACCAATACGAGAAGCGACCGGAATTGTAAGGAGCTTTTGAAATGATCTTGATTATCGACAATTACGATTCATTTACTTATAACCTGGTGCATTTGGTTGCTGCTGAAACAGATGACTACATGGTGATCAGGAATGATGCAATGAGCCTTGATGACATCAAGGCATTAAACCCCACAAAAATCCTGATTTCTCCTGGCCCTGGCCGACCTCATCAAGCAGGAATTACTGAAGACGTTATTCGTGAAATGGGTAAAGATACTCCCATTTTAGGTGTTTGTCTTGGGCATCAAGCGATAGGAGAAGTATTTGGTGCTCAGGTAGTTCATGCTCCCACTTTAATGCACGGTAAGGTGTCGGAAGTGGAACACGATGGGGATTCTATTTTTAAAGGAATAGAAGAAAACTTCACGGCAACCCGTTATCATTCATTAGTACTAGACCCTGAAACTATCCCCGATGTTTTAGAGGTTACCGCTAAAACCGGAGAAGTAATAATGGGTGTTCGGCACAAAGAATACTGCATTGAAGGAATTCAATTCCATCCGGAAAGCATTCTTACCACGGAAGGACCAAAAATGATTAAAAACTGGATAAGACAATAATGGATTTTAAAGAAATACTAGAGCGCCTTTCATTCGCGGAGGATTTAAATCCTTCAGAAGCAATTTATGCGTTAAATGAAATTTTATCGGGAAACGTAAGTCCCGAGCAGGTTGCTGGTTTTTTAACAGCACTACGTGTTAAGGGAGAATCGGTGGATGAATTGACAGCTTTTGTTCGGGTGATGCGCGACAAGATGGTGAAAGTGAATGCAGATGTGAACGGAGCTATCGATTTAGTGGGAACCGGCGGTGATAAATCCGGAACGTTCAATATCTCTACAATTTCTGCATTTGTGGTTGCAGGTGCCGGGGTTCCGGTAATTAAGCATGGTAACCGGAGCGCTTCAAGTCAATGTGGAAGTGCCGATGTATTGGAACAGCTTGGAGCCAAAATTGAATTGAATGCTAAGCAGGTTTCGAAAGTGTATAAAGAGGTTGGGCTGGCTTTTATGTTTGCGCCCATGTTTCACCCTGCCATGAAATACGTAATGCCGGCTCGAAGAGCACTAGGTTTTCGAACATTCTTCAACATTTTAGGCCCATTATGTAACCCAGCAGGGGTGAAACGCTACGTGATTGGCGCATTCAGTAAGGAGGTAGCCCACAAAATGGCGAAGATTCTGGCGAATTTGGATACCGAATTTGCATATACATTCCATTCCCATGATGGACTCGACGAATTAAGCACTACCGCGGATGCTGATATCTTCGAGATAAAAGACAATATGTTGTCGATGCCATTTTCATTTGTTCCGGAATCACTTGCATTTAACCGGGTTCTTATAACTTCGCTTTTAGGAGGTGGGCCTAAAAAAAATGCCGAAATCTTCGAGAATATCCTTGATAATAATGCGACAGATGCTCAAAGAGATATTATTTTATTGAATGCCAGTTTTGCAATACAAGCATCCGGAAAGGTAGTAAGCTTGGCAGAAGCCAAAATTCTAGCCGAAGAGAGTTTAGAATCAGGTAAGGCAAGAGGCATGTTCGATAATTTTGTTGAAGCAACAAATAGTGTAACAGGATAATGAAAACCATTCTTGACCGAATAGTGGAACGGACAAAAGCTGATTTGAAAAAGCGAATGCAGCGGACTTCACTCAATAATTTTTATTCATTTGAAGGTTTTGAAAAGCAGCGCTATGATTTTAAAAAAGCGATTAAACTAAACGGAGTGTCCATTATTGCTGAAGTTAAGAAAGCATCCCCTTCGCAAGGTGTTATCAGGCAAAACTTCCACCCGGTTGATATCGCTCTTCGCTACCAGGACGGAGGCGCTTCCGCCATTTCGGTGCTCACGGATGAACCTTTTTTTCAGGGAGATTTAGAATACTTATCGGCAATTTCAAAGAGAGTACAATTACCCCTGCTCCGCAAAGATTTCATTATTGATCCATATCAGGTTACAGAAGCCAGGGCATTTGGTGCGGATGCAGTACTTATTATCGTAGCGATTACAGAGGGGGAACAACTTGGAGAATTGATTGCCACAGCTAAAGAACTTGG
>JAKSCW010000506.1 GCA_022360375.1 Balneolales bacterium | reverse complement strand
TTTCAAAATTAGAAATGGAAAAATCGTCGAACATTCTGATTCTTACAGTTTGTATTCGTGTATTAGCCAGGGTTTGGGTTTTCTGGGGGAAAGTGCTGGGATGGGCAAATTGGCTTCAAATTCGATTTAAAAGTCAGGTGCTTAAACCCGTAAATGTTTACCGATTATCCTACTTGCAAGCAAAAATGAATTGACCAATGAGTGACCAGGAAAAAACTATAATAGATACTTTTTACCAGGCGTTTGCCCAAAAAGACTATAGAGTAATGGCTACCTGTTATCATCCTTACGCTACATTCAAAGACCCGGTTTTTGAATTAGAGGGAAAACAGATTCATGCCATGTGGCATATGCTATGCCAAAGAGGAAAGGATTTGAGGATTGAATATTCGGATGTAGAGTTCAGTGAGAATGTAGCTTCTGCTAATTGGACGGCACTTTACACTTTTTCGAAAACAAAAAATAAGGTAGTAAATCATATATCGGCTTCTTTTGTACTTAAGGATGGGTTAATTGTTAAGCATGTGGACGATTTTATTTTTTACAATTGGGCAAGCCAGGCCTTAGGAATAACAGGAGTATTTCTTGGGTGGACTTCCTTTTTAAAAAACAAAGTTCGAACAGAGGCATCTAATTCCTTAAATGCGTTTATTTCTGTCCACCCTGAATATCAGGATTAGCAGACGATCATATTACCTTTATGAGGCAGAAACTTTTAAGAGACGGTGCGCAGGAACTTTCCTATGAAATTCGTGAGATAGTAAAAAAGGCACGAATTCTTGAGAAATATGGCACTCAGATTTATTGGGAGAATATTGGAGATCCCATCCAGAAGAATGCCAAAATTCCAATATGGATTAAAGATATTGTAGTCGATCTTTCCAAAGATGACCGAACGTATGGCTACTGTGATTCTAAAGGTGTACTGGAAACCCGGGAGTTTTTAGCTTCACGAACAAATGAACTAGGCGGTACCCATATTTCTGCGAACGATATTCTTTTTTTTAATGGTCTTGGGGATGCTATTTCCACGTTATATAATTACCTGGAACCTACCTCTCGGGTTATAGGGCCATCTCCGGCATATTCCACTCATTCATCGGCAGAAGCAGCTAATGCAAGCAATTCTCCTTTAACCTACAGGTTGGATCCGGATAATCATTGGTACCCGGATATGGAGGATTTACGAAACAAAGTGCAGTACAATCCCAACGTGGTAGCCATTCTTATTATTAATCCGGACAACCCAACGGGAATGGTATATCCAAAGGAGATATTGGATGAGATTGTCCAGCTTGCAAAAGAATTTAACCTGTTCCTGATTTCGGATGAGATCTACAATCAAATTACGTACAACGGAGCTCGGGCATACGCACTTTCTGAGATTATTGATGATGTTCCGGGAATAGCAATGAAAGGGATTTCCAAAGAATTGCCGTGGCCAGGAGCCCGTTGCGGATGGATTGAGTGCTACAATCGCGGAAAAGACGAGCAATTTGATCGGCTCTGTAAAACGTTAGATGACGCCAAAATGATTGAGGTTTGTTCTACTACGTTACCTCAACTTGCCATTCCAAAAATTCTTGGAGATCCAAGATACGAAGAGTACAGGAACGAATTGAATCTCAAAACCGGCGAACGAAGTCGGTTTATTTCAGAAACGCTTGAAGAAATTCCGGAATTGACTTTTAATCCTACCTATGGTGCTTTTTACAATACAATCGTGTTTAAAGAAGGAGCATTGAACCATCAACAAATACTCCCGATTTATAATCGGGATGTTGAGGCGCTGGTGGAAGAGTGGGTGGATGGCGTTTCTTTAGATACCCGATTCGTTTATTATTTACTTGCTTCAACCGGAATTTGCGTGGTTCCGATTTCTTCCTTCTGTTCCGATTTGCTGGGTTTCAGGATTACGTTGCTTGAAGAAGATGAAGCTCTGTTGAAGCATACATTTAATACACTTCGGGATTCAATCAGAAACTATCTTGATTCATGATACATGGAACTCATAACGCATTAGATGATCCTCGGAATGAGGAAGTACAGATTTACATCAATGGCGAATTATACCCCCGGGGAGAAGCGAAAATATCTGTCTTTGACAGTGGCTATCTGGTAGGTGACGGTGTTTGGGAGGGGTTTCGTCTTCATGAAGGTGTACTGGTATTTTTGAACGAACACCTGGATCGGCTTTGGCGCGGAGCCAAAGCAATAGGTATGGATTTGAAATATACCCGCCGGGAGCTCACCGATGCAATATGGAAAGTAATTCATGGTAATAACATGCATGATAATGTACATGTTCGGTTAATGGTGACCAGGGGGATCAAAAAAACACCAAGCCAGGATCCAAGACTTACTGTTTCAGGGCCAAATGTGGTAATTATTGCAGAACACAAAAAGGCAGATCCCAATACTACAAATCGGGGTATTTCTTTATTTACCAGCACTATTCGGCGTGGTGCACCGGATTATCTGGACCCAAGACTAAATTGTCATAGTAAACTCCACGAAGTGCAAGCACTCATCCAGGCTCTGGAAGCAGGTGCAGATGAGGCACTCATGCTCGATATCCATGGTTTCGTAAGTACCTGTAATGCTACCAATTTCTTTATGGTGAAAAATGGTGAGCTCTGGACTTCCACCGGTCAGTATTGTATGAATGGAATTACCCGTGGACAAGTCATTGAGATTTGTGCAAAAAATGGAATTCCCTGTTATCAAAAGAATTTTTCTTTGTACGATGTATATGATGCGGATGAAGCGTTTGTAACGGGTAGTTTTGGTGGGTTAACCCCTGTAATAAAAATTGACGGAAGGGTAATTGCTGAATCTGTTCCAGGAACCATTACGGGCTTACTTCAGAAATTGTATGAAGGAGCTATTAAGGAGGAGGTTGATAATGGGTAAAGCATTTTGTCATTCTGAGCGAGAGCAAAGAAACAACAAATCCAGGCATTCAATTAGAAATATTGATCCCTTGATGGCAACCTCAGGATGACCTGACTACTACTATGGAAAAGACTAAACGAATTTGTGTATGGAGTGGCCCCAGGAATATTTCCACCGCGTTGATGTACTCGTTTGCTCAAAGAAAAGACACTACGGTAGTTGATGAACCTCTGTATGCCCATTATCTCACTTCAACAAAAGCATATGAATACCACCCGGGTGCTGATGATGTAATTTCCAGCCAGGAAAATGATGGACAGAAAGTAATCGAGGAGATTGTGTTGGGAGAATATGAAACGCCTATTGTATTCTTCAAGCATATGACGCACCACTTGGTAGATTTAGATTTGAGTTTTTTGAAGCAAACAGTGAATGTAATTTTGACTCGTGAGCCAAGAGAAATGCTCACATCTTTTATTAAACAAATTCCGAATCCAACTTTGAGAGATACCGGGTACCCTCAACACCTGGAACTAATGGATTACTTAAAAAGTATTGGTCAAAATCCTGTGGTGATAGATTCCAAAGAGGTACTTCTTAACCCCGGAATAAAACTGAGAGAAATATGCGAACAACTAGAGATTCCTTTTGATGATGCTATGTTGAACTGGGAAGCAGGTGCCAGGCCAGAAGATGGGATTTGGGCAAAGTACTGGTATCATAATGTGCACAAATCGACAGGGTTTATGCCATATCGGCCAAAAGAAAAGATTCTGTCCCAAGCCTTGGAAAATGTTTTAGCAGAATGTGAGCGTTATTATTTCAAGCTCCTAAATAGTTGATTTAATAAAACGATACGGTCATTGTATAAAGATTTTACATCTGCTTTATAGGGTATATTTATAAGATTTAAGGAACGTATTGCATAATTACCTTCGTAGTTAACAGTTACTGTTTAACAAGTAAGTGTTTATCCGTAAAAGGAGTGTAGAAATGGAAAAGAATATCATCAAAGCAGAGCAGGTAATAACCCAAAAGGTACGCCAGGTAACCACTGTTCAAGATTTATCCAGAGAAGAGCGTAGAGAGCAAATTGATAGTTTAGTTAAACTGCTTTTTAAGGACTTCAGGAGGGTTGGATAAAAACACAAACTGCTTTAGGGGTAAAAAAGCCCCTCAGTGTATAAAAAGAAAGACGAATTAAAGTGATCGAGTATATGGAAAGTCAATCACAAGACATTAGCGTACGACAAATGAATAAAGAATTGAACCAGGATGAAATCCGAAAAAGGATAAAAATTGTCGTGAAAAAGCTATTCGAGGAATACGAAAGCTATGAAAGCACGAAAAAAGCTATCTCAAAATAGTTTCTGTTCTTTTAGGCCCTGTTGAAATAATGGTGAATTTAACACCTAAATATTCTTCAATAAACTGGATATAAGACGTAGCATTTTCCGGCAACTCATTCCAATTTGTCATTCCTGAAATGTCCTTGTCCCAACCCGGAAGTTCTGTAAAAACTGGTTCAATGCTCTCTATTTCATGTAGAGCCAATGGAAATACCGTGGTTTTTTTGCCATTAATCTTGTAACTGGTACACACTTTTATTACTTCGAACCCATCCATTACATCCATTTTAGTAAGGGCAAGCTCGTTCATACCATTTATTCTTACCGCATACTTTAACGCTACCAGGTCTAGCCAGCCACACCGGCGGGGCCGTCCGGTAGTAGCACCAAATTCGTGGCCTTTTTTTCGAAGTTCTTCCCCTGTTTCATCTTCCAGTTCGGTGGGGAAAGGGCCGTTTCCAACACGGGTACAATACGCCTTGGTGATTCCCAATACGTGGTTTATAGCCGTAGGTGGAATACCTGAACCAGTGCATGCACCTCCGGAAGTTGGCGAGGAAGAAGTTACATAAGGGTACGTACCGTGATCAACATCCAGCAAACATCCTTGAGCTCCTTCTAATAATATATTCTCCTCATTTTCAATTCCTTCATGAAGAATATGAGTTGTATTGCAGACATATGGTCTCAATCTGTCTACGGCTGCGTCCAGGCTGGAAATAAGCTCCTCAGCATCAATAGCCGGCTCTTTATACATATTTTGGAGCGCGTAGTTGATGTCCTGGATATTTTGCATCAGTTTACCATGAAGTATTTCACGATCAAGCAAATCCACCATTCTAATCCCGATTCGGGAAATTTTGCTTACATAAGCCGGACCAATTCCCCTTCCAGTGGTTCCAATTGCATCTTTGGCTCTTCGGCGTTCTTTAAGCTTGTCTAAGATTTTGTGATAAGGAAGAATTACGTGTGCAGTCTGGCTAATAAAAAACCGGTTCTCCAACGAGAAGCCCATGGCCTCCACGCCTTCAATTTCTTTTACCAAGGCCATCGGGTCGATTACAACCCCGTTGCCAATTACACATTTAGCATTTCCATTAAAAATACCGGAAGGAATAAGATGAAGAACTACTTCTTTATCATCGAATTTAAGGGTATGCCCTGCGTTAGCTCCCCCCTGAAAACGAACTACATATTCTGCTTCGTTACTTAACAGATCAACAATTTTACCTTTACCTTCGTCGCCCCATTGGGCACCAATTACAACTCGAACAGCCATATTTTCAACAAATAAAAAAGGGGTGTAGTAAGGTACACCCCTTAAGTTTCAAACGTTTTTTAGACTCTTAATCTTCATTGAAGCTTTCTACCGCTTTGTCTACAGAATCGTAGTGCTTAAAAACAGTAATTAACTTAGTAACAACAAGAAGACTTTGGATTTTGTCGGTAGCACCGGAAATTCGGAGATCTCCACCAGCTTTACGCATTGTGGTTAACCCACCGATAAGCATTCCAAGCCCGGAAGAATTCATGAATTTAACTCTGCTTAAATCCACAACAATGTTGGTTTTGCTAGCATCGATCAGCTCATGAAGTTTTTCGTTAAGGCTAACCGCATCAGGGCCACCCATTACATTCCCTTTAAATTCGATTACCACACTGCCGTAGCGTTCTGAAGTATTAAAGCTCATAATTTCCTCGAATATTCTTTTAAGATTTTTTGGCGCGTTTATCTAGTTCCAGTACAAGTGGACTTGCTACAAATAAAGAACTGTACGTACCAAGAACCACACCGATTATAAGGGCAAAGGACAAACCTTTCAACACCTCACCGCCGAAAATAAACAGCACCAGCACCACAAACAAGGTGGTTATTGAAGTAATAACCGTTCGGCTGAGCGTGTCGTTAAGGCTTTTATTAACCATGGAGAAGAATTCCATTCCCTTATGTACCACAGAATTCTCACGGATACGGTCAAATACAACCACTGTATCGTTAAGCGAATAACCCACAATAGTCAGGAATGCGGCTATAATATTTTGATCAATAAGCAGGCTAAAGGGAACGGTGTCGCTTAGCAGCGTAAAGATTCCTAACGTTATGGTTACATCATGAACCAGTGCTGCTACTGCTCCGGCCGAGAATGTCCAGTTTCTGAAACGAATCAAAATGTAAATGAAAATAATCACGATCGCATAAATCACTGACTGAGCTGCAGCGGATTTCAAATCCTCCGCAAAACGGGGTCCTACGGTGTCACTTTTTTGATTCGAGAATTGATTTCCGGCCAAATTGCTTTCAAACGAACCTTCAATAATTGCTTTTACTTCTTCGGTACTGCTTTCATTGTCGGTACGGATCAGAATTTCCGAATCAGAACCAAATAGTTTTATTTCCGGGGCTGAACCCAACGGTTCTGCAAGGAAATCCCGGATTTCTACGGTATTAACCGGTTCTTCAAAATTGTATACAAATTCCTTTCCACCACGGAAGTCAATCCCGTATTGCAAACCTTTGGTGATAATAATTCCCAAAGAACTCAGAAATAAAATTCCTGATACCACATAGGCAATTCTTCGATTACCCACGAAATTGATGTTTGGAGTTTCAAACCATCTCATAATGTTTTCCTTTTAAATCGTTTAATTTCTCGTTGAGATTATCCGAAGCTCACAGCGTCGGCATTGTTTCGGGTTAAGTAATCGATGACCACTCGTGTAATTATAATGGCACTGAATAGTGAACATGCAATACCTGCAAGCAGGGTAACCGCAAAACCTTTGATTGGCCCAACTCCAAAACTAAGTAGAATGATGGCTACGAAGCCTGTAGTAACATTCGCATCAATAATGGCACTCATCGCATTATTATAACCGGCAGAGATAGCAGCCTTGATGGTTTTTCCGGAGCGTTGTTCTTCCCGGATTCGATCAAAGATGAGCACGTTTGCATCTACAGCCATACCGATGGTTAACACAATACCGGCCATCCCAGGGAGGGTAAGTGTAGCTTTGAAACCAGCAAGAATACCAAGGATGAAAATGATGTTCAGCATCAGGGCTATATCGGCCACCATTCCCCCTTTCCGGTAATAGATGATCATGAATATGGCTACAATACTTAAACCGAACAGTACAGAATTAAGCCCGGCTCTGATAGACGCAGCACCTAGTGTGGCACCTACTGTTCGTTCTTCAAGAATTTCCAAAGGAGCAGGAAGTGCACCGGAAAGTAAAATATTCACCAAATCTTCCGCTTCTGCAACGTCAGCTAATCCTGTAATACTGGAATTACCACCTGTAATTTTTCCAATTACATTGGGATAAGAAACCACATAGTTATCAAGAACAATTGCCACGGGTTTACCAATATTTGCACCAGTAATCCGGCTCCAGATTCTGGCTCCTTCACTGTTCATTCCCATAGCTACTTCTGCTGCATTAGTAACGGGATCGAATTGAATGGACGCCTCCTCAATAACTTCACCTGTAAGTTCTACATCAGAGTTCACACCAAATAAGGTGAATTCCTCCGTACCATCAGCAAATACAGTTGGCTGCGCAGACCAGAGTAAATCCGTATTTCTGGGATACATTCGAAGAATTTCCGGATCGTTGAGTAAGCGCATGACTTCAGCAGTGTCTTCTGCCGCAGCATAACCAAAAACATAGGGGTTTTGATTTTGTACAAATCCAATTACATCCAGCAATGGATTAACAGATTGATCCAGCAACAGGGTTGTATCCGAAGTATCTGGTTCAACATTGTAATATTCCACGGCTTGATTTCTGAATATTCCGAAGTCATTCACATCTGTGCTGGTTCTGAATTCAAGGCGCGCCGTTCCGCGTAGAAGATTTCGAACACGTTCTTCATCATCAATACCCGGAAGCTCCACGATGATTCTGTTACTTCCTTGTTTAAGGATAGAGGGTTCTGTTACACCGAATCGGTCAACCCGGGTACGGATAATTTCAATGGCTCTGTCAAGTGCAGCGTCTCGTTGTGCTTTCAAATAAGCAACAACTTCCTCGTTGGTAGAACGTCGGGTAATATCATCAGCATCGCTTCTGTAATAACGACTAAGACGAGCATTTGGATCTCGTGCTTCAAACGCGGTTACCAATTCATCAATAAAGTCAGAGTCATTCTCATCGGCAGAAATCCGGGCTTCTGCCAAAACTTCATCGAGCAAATCATCCCGGTCTTGTCCTGCGAGTTCAGCAATAAGCTGAGGGGTTCCAACTTCCAGAGTTACGTGCATCCCACCCTGCAGATCCAGCCCCAGGTTAAGGATGTTTTCTCTCAGGTCAGATAGTTTTTCTGCGTTTTCTGCCTGATATGCCTGCGCATCAACCTCAGACATTTCTTCAATTTGTTTTTGTTCCAGGTTCCAGATAATCGTTGGATACAAGTAATATAGAGTAAGTGCCAAAAATGCTACTATGACACCGATTTTAAATCCGTTGCCTTGCATATGATTGTAATTATGAATTAAAATTAAGAATTGGGAATAAGGCGACTTTTGCATCATTCCCCGGGTGAAATTTTAGATAGGTATCAATCCATCATTGCCCATTGAGTGCTGATGATGAAATATTGAGCATTGAACTACGGAGCGCCAATAGCGATTCCGCTTTTGAAAGGAGAAAGGGTATGTGATTGAGCAGATATTTCATCAGATCGAAGTTCTTGTGCTTCAATTGAAGAATTGAACTTCTGCTCATTGTGCGTGAAATTCGTTTTGAAATATTTTCCGTCGGTAGGGAGAATAACCTGCGCCTTGCCTTGTTCGATAAGCACAGCCTTAGCCATCCCATTGCCTGCATGCTGGAAAGCATTCCATTGGCTAAGCAACACATTATACACCTGTTCTTCTGAAGATTCATCTTCAGAGATGGGTAGTTTGAAATCATCAGAATGGGTTTTGACCAATTCTGATGCCTTTCGGATTACAGTGTCGAGGGCTTCTTCAGTAGCAGCCAGGGCTTCAAGTTTTTCCTGAACATCGGCATCTTCCGATTTAAGCTGGGAACTTAGCCAGGAAGTAAATGCACTATGGTTTTCTTTTTCCTGCCCGGGTGAAAGCGTATGCAATGCAATCCCGATGAAGAGTAAGAGGAACCCGTATAAACGTGCGATATGGCTGCGGAAAATTTTCATGAAGACTTAAAAGATAATTAACCTAATTGCCAATTATCAATATTCAATTTATAGTAAATCACAAAACCGGATGAATTATGCCTGCTTATTTTGTAGTGATTTTATTAGTGGTTCTTTTGTTTCTGTTCATTATGGGTTTCATTTGGATAAATGAAATGCGTTTGCCACCAATTTCAACCACAAAAGGGGGGGCAATTACCAGCAAAGAATTGATAAGCTGGTTTCAGTTACTGGAAAAGAAGAAGAAATTTAACGGGATAGTGTACGCAAGAGGAGCAAATGCAAATGTAATTGAAGAATCTTTGGGAATTGCAGCATCAAATAACCAACATCCAATTCACGAACATACCCGATTTAGATTAGCTTCAATTTCTAAGCAGTTCACTGCTTTTGGGGTAATGGTTTTACTGAAGAAATTTCCTCAAACGAATAGCTATGATACCTTTGTAAAAGACCTTATTCCTGAATTTCCTTATCCAGGTATCTCACTTCGGAACCTGCTTACTCATACCTCAGGAATAGAAGTGAACTATCTTGAATTGGCAAAAAAGAATAAGCCCTTCAAGAATTATGTTTTAACGATACAAGATGCCGTTAGATTTATTTGTGAGAATCCGGAATCAGGAATAGATCCCCCACGTACTAAATTTTTATACAACAACACGAATTATATACTATTGGCAGGTATTATTGAAAGGGTATGTGGAGAGGAGTTTGAAATGTTTATGAATAATCAGGTTTTTATGCCCATTGGATTAAGAGAAACCATGGTTTGGAATTTGAATTCAAAGGGTTCTCTGGAGAACCTGGAAGATGTAGCAACTGGTTTTACCAGATTTCTTAATTTGGAACCAACCGGGGTTAAGCCAAATTGGGTGGATGGAGTAGCAGGGGATGGGGGTATTTTTTCAAGCTTGCATGATCTGAAAAACTGGCTGGAGCTTATTGAAGGAAATGCCCTGTTGGATGAAAAGGAAATGAAACCTGCTTTTGAACCGCTAATCCTGAAGAACGGAAAGAAATCAAATTATGGATTTGGCTGGGTATTAAGTGATGATATAATAATGCATGACGGGAAATGGTTGGCAACCAATTCCTATATCGCTAAAAACCGGAAAACAGGTAACGGTATAATTTTGGTAGATAACTCGATGAATCCCAGGTTTAACAAGATTCTTAAACCTTTGATCTCTTTTGCTATGGAGAGAGCATCATGAAAGCACGTTCTCAAGTCGGTCAAATTCCTGTTTCAGGAAACGACCTGTATGCGAAGCTTCCAGTTTGGAAACTTGTTTGGGAGTTCCTTCAGCAATGATCTGTCCGCCACCTTTGCCCCCCTCAGGGCCTAAATCAATAATCCAATCTGCAGCTTTAATCAGATCCAGGTTATGCTCTATCACCATTACGGTATTACCTTTTTCTACCAGTTGCTGAATTACATCCACGAGCATTCGAACATCCTGGAAATGAAGTCCGGTTGTAGGTTCATCCATTACGTACAATGTATCACCAGTACCAATTTTAGAAAGCTCCCGGGCAAGCTTAATTCTCTGCGCTTCCCCACCGGAAAGGGTAGTACTCGATTGCCCCAGGGTGAGGTACCCAAGTCCCACCGAGTTCAATGTTGAAAGAATTCGTGAAATAGCGGGTTGAGCATCAAAGAACTCAGCTGCATCACTAATGGGCATATTCAATACTTCAGAAATGTTTTTACCTTTATAGTAGATTTCCAGTGTTTCCCGGTTATAGCGTTTTCCATTACAGGTTTCACAAGTGACGTACACATCGGGAAGGAAATTCATTTCGATTTTGCGAACACCATCGCCCTGGCAGGTTTCACAACGTCCACCTTTCACATTAAAGGAGAAACGTCCCTGATCGTACCCACGGATTTTCGCTTCAGGTAATTCCGCAAATAAACGGCGCACATGGTCAAACACTTTGGTATATGTTCCGGGGTTAGACCGGGGTGTGCGGCCGATCGGGCTTTGATCGATGGAAATAATCTTGTCTACGTTATCCAGTCCCGTAACTGAATCGTACGGGAGAGGTACACTTTTTGATTTATAAAAGTGATTCGATAGAATCGGAACCAAGGTTTGGTTAATCAATGAACTCTTTCCACTACCACTTACTCCGGTTACCGCAATGAATTTACCCAGGGGGACTTTCAGCTGCGCATTTTGAAGATTATGACCACGCGCATTTTTAATAGTGATGGATTTTTTATTTCCTTTCCTGGTTTTCCTGGGAAGAGGAATTACTTCTTCATCTCTAAGGAAACGGGCCGTCATCGAATCAGATTTCAGTTCATCCGGTGTTCCGGAAGAGACAATTTCACCACCATGTACCCCGGCTCCCGGTCCTAAATCCACCACAAAATCGGCATGTTCAATGGTTTCTCTGTCATGTTCTACAACAATAACACTATTTCCCAGATCACGGAGAGTTTCGAGAGAATTGATGAGTTTGATATTATCCCGCTGATGAAGCCCGATACTTGGTTCGTCCAAAATGTAGAGCACCCCAACAAGTTGCGTTCCGATTTGAGTTGCCAATCGGATTCGTTGAGCCTCTCCGCCACTCAATGTTTGTGCTTCCCGGTCCAGGTTCAAATAATCCAACCCGACATTCAATAGAAAATCGAGGCGATCCCGGATTTCTTTCAGAACCTGGTTTCCGATAATCTGTTGGCGTTCGTTGAGTTTGATAGAATACAAGGCATCCCGGATACCACGAATATCCATTTTCACCAGGTCGTGGATATTGTATTTGTCAATTTTGTACGAAAGAGCTTCCTGGTTTAAACGCCCCCCATGGCAGGTAGGGCAAATTACTTTGCTCATGAACGCTTTTGCTTTCTCACGAACCTTGGGGGATTTGGTATTCTCGTACTGGTCGATTATTGTTTTTCGAAGACCATCGTACTTGTGTTGATAGGTTACAGAGTTGTCTTTAAAATCGTAACTAACCGCATACTTAGTGTCCCCACTTCCATGCATTAAAATATGTCGTAGTTCTTCCGGGTATTTTTTGAAGGGGGTGCTGAAATCGAGCCCAAAAGTTTCCAGTACAGCATGCAATTGTTTGAAGGAAAAAACATCCCTGGGAAGCCCCATGAATCGAATTCCTCCGTCATTCACAGATTGTGATTCGTTGGGTACCAGTAGCTCCCAGCTAACATCGTAGGTACTTCCAAGCCCATCACAACTTTTACAGGCACCATAGGGCGAGTTAAATGAGAAAAGATTCGGAGCGGGGTCTTCGTATGCCAAACCACTTTCTAAATCGAAGAGCTTCTGTGAGAAAAGACGATCCTTCATTTTACCGCCTTCCTTTACAGAAAGAATTACATTTCCATCTGCCATTTCCAGGGCCAGGCGGATGCTATCTGCAATACGTTTCTCGCTTTTTGGGGAAATCACAAATCGGTCGACCACAACTTCAATGTTGTGGGTTTTGTATCTATCAACCATCATGCCGTCCGTCAGCTCGGTCATTTCACCATCAATTCGGGCACTTACAAATCCCTGCTTAATGGTTTGCTCGAATAGTTCACGATAATGTCCTTTTCTGCCGCGAACTACAGGAGCCAGGCAGTAGGCTTTGGTCCCTTCCGGTAACCCCATTACTGATTCCACTACCTGATCAGCGGACTGTTTCTCCATTTTATTTCCTGAAATGTATGAATAGGGTATTCCGATTCGGGCATAAAGCAGGCGAAGGAAGTCATAAATTTCGGTTACAGTTCCAACCGTAGACCGTGGGTTACGATTAGTCGTTTTTTGATCAATAGAAATAACAGGAGAAAGACCATCAATAAAATCTACATCAGGTCGCTCCATCATTCCCAGAAACTGGCGGGCATAAGCGGATAGAGATTCTAAAAATCTGCGCTGGCCTTCGGCATAAATGGTATCGAATGCAAGACTCGATTTTCCTGAACCCGAGAGCCCTGTAATTACAACCAGTTGGTCGCGCGGGATGTTAATGTCGAAGTTTTTGAGATTGTGCTCGCGTGCACCTCTAACGATAATATGATGCTGCAAAAAATTCCCTCTGTGTTAGATTCAGATCAATTCAGAATGTACTGAACAAGGACGAATAAAGCTTAATTCTGGGAAGGATTTTTTTCCTTTTATTGAGACTTGATGAGGAAATTATAGTCGCGGATGAACATGCGGTTTGGCATGATTCCCTCTTCGTCTTCAGCAAATTCAGGTCGGATTCTTTCAAGGAAGTACATGGGCACTTTACCAATGTTTTTTGCCTCGATTTCGCCCCGGGGTTCACAAATAAAGAAATCTTTCACCCGCTCATAGGTTGAGTGTGAAATGTTGATTGTATTAGTATCAGCATTCTGTTCCATGCGTGAAGCTAAATTCACAGCCGACCCCCAAACGTCATAGGCAAATCGGCGTTTTCCGATTACCCCAACAATCGATTCTCCGGTATTGATTCCAATTCTGATTGGAAAATATGGAGTGTTTGCAGGAAGTGCTTCCTTAAGATTACCGATGAAGGAGCGGATTTTCAAAGCAACTAAACATGTATCGATCGCATGGCTGTAGTTGCGGTCGGGGATTCCTCCGGCAGTCATATAACTATCGCCAATCGTTTTGATTTTAATCAACCCATGTTGTTCTACAAAGAAATCGAATTTGTCAAAATAGAAACTCAGGTTCTCTATCAGTTTTTCCGGATCAATATCCGGCACAACCTTACTGAAGTTGTCGAAGTCAGTGAACATGAACGTTGCATCTTCATAGCGTTCAGGGGCTACGGTTCCGTATGCAAGTAAACTGTCTGCAATGCGCTTTGGAAAGATGTTTTGAAGCAGTGCTTCATGTTCTTTTTTTGTTAGCTCCAGTTCCTGGTTGGTAGAGTTTAACCCATGCTGCATTTTCTCGAGTTGAGCGTTCTGAGCCAATGTATTTTTATAGGTTGAAACCAGGAGATTCACCAGATGAGAATAATCTGCTTTGATGTCGTAGTCGTTGCCCTCGATAGTTACCTTCACGGTGTCTTTTACATCAGAAACTGCCACAGGATTATTCAATAATTCGTGAACTTTCGAGAACAACGTATCGTCGTCGTAAGGTTTAGTGATGTAATTATCCGCACCGGCCTCAATTCCTTTCATCAAACTTTCGGTATCTATACGTGAGGTTACCAGGATGACCGGAATCTTCCGAAAAACGGTGTCATTCTTAATTTTGGAACATAATTCATACCCGTCTATTACAGGCATTTCAACATCTGAAATCACCAGGTCAGGGAAGTCATTCTGAATGATATCCCAGGCATCTTGCCCGTTCTGGGCAGTTAAAACCTCATACCCCTGCTTCAGTAATTTGTGGCGTGTTATAGTAACCAGTGCGGGGTAATCGTCAACAACTAATATCCTTGGATTTGTCTGTAGCATCATTCATATTCTTGTCGGAATATAGAGGTAAACCGATACAATAGTATTTGAATTAATTAAGGTAATGCTTTAACCAAAAAAGGTGTAAGTTTGAGGTTCTGAAATTATCATTGCTCATGGAAGATACTCTACAACAAAACTGGACACCAACCAGCTGGCTGGAAAAGCCTGTAAAGCAATTACCTGAATACCCGAACAAAGAGGCGTTAGAAAAAAGCTTTAAGACGCTTAGAAACCTCCCCCCATTGGTTACTTCATGGGAAATTGAGGCATTAAAGAATAAATTGGCACAGGTATCACAAGGTAAAGCCTTTTTACTACATGCAGGTGATTGTGCAGAAAGCTTCAGCCTGACCAATTCTCCTAAGATTGTGAATATGGTAAAGGTGCTTTTGCAAACCAGTTTTATTTTGATTCATGAAATGGGTGTACCCGTTGTGCGCCTTGGAAGAATTGCAGGTCAGTACGCTAAGCCCCGCTCTAAAGATTTTGAAGACGTGAATGGAGAGCAAATTCACAATTATCGGGGAGATTTGATTAATGGGTTTGAAGCAACGAAAGAAACCCGTACTCCTGATCCTCAACGCTTGATTGAAGGATATCATAAAGCTGGCTTAACCCTGAATTTTCTTCGCGCTCTGGCAGATGAGGGTTTTGCTGATTTGCACCATCCGGAACAGTGGGAATTAAACTTCATGAAAAACAACGAGTACTACCAGGAGTATGAAGATATGGTGACCTCCATTACCAAAGCTGTTCGTTTTGTGGATGCTATTTCTCCTGAAAGATCGACTATGCTTCAAAAAGTGGACTTTTATACTTCTCATGAAGCCTTGAATTTGTACTATGATTCGGCTCAAACCCGTCAGGTTCCAAGAAAACCGGGGTTCTATAACCTGAGTGCACACATGGTTTGGTTAGGAAATCGAACCCGGGATTTGCAAGATGCGCATGTAGAATATTTCCGTGGAATCGAAAATCCAATCGGTATAAAAGTCGGCCCTCCATTTACCATTGATGATACTCTGAAACTCATTGAGACGTTAAACCCAACCCACGAAACAGGGAAACTTGTTCTTATCACTCGTTTTGGGAAAGATAAAATTGAGAAACAACTTCCAGGACTAATCCAGGCAGTTCGCCGTGAGGGATTTC
Organism: Balneolales bacterium; assembly: GCA_022360375.1. Taxonomy (GTDB): domain Bacteria; phylum Bacteroidota; class Rhodothermia; order Balneolales; family Balneolaceae; genus HXMU1420-13. Next base: position 5,227 of record JAKSCW010000506.1, on the reverse strand, counting down.
CAGTAGTGTGGAGTTCTGATCCAATGCATGGAAATACATTCTCTTCTTCGAATGATTACAAAACCCGAAACTTTGATCACATCCTCGGGGAAATTAAGTCGGCGTTTGATATCCATAGGGCAGAAGGAAGTTATCTTGGCAGTGTTCACCTTGAGCTTACCGGGGATAATGTTACAGAGTGTGTTGGAGGGGCCAATGGAACGAAAGAGGCTGACCTTGATATGAACTATGAAACGTTCTGTGATCCACGTTTGAATTACGAGCAATCGTTAGAAATGGCATTTCTCGTAGCTAAAGAGTGGAAGCAAAGCTATCTCTGATTTTTCTGCCAAAAATAATGCCTTAATCTGACGGTGCGACAAACCCACGGTGTCAACATTTCGCAATGGCAGAAATCCGTCTGAAATTTCTTCATTTCTATTTTGCCGCAGTGGCAGAGCTTGCTATTTGAACCTTATTGGCACATCCGTTGCAATTATTTGGGTGAATCTTAATTCACAAATAATTAGAAACTAAAATCAACAGAGGTTCAATTATGGCACTTATAAAGTATAGAAGACCAAACTCAGATGTTTTTTCAAAATCATTCAACGACATCTTTGACGAGTTCTTCAGCAACACCCCCAGCTATCGTACGGATAGTTTTGTACCAAGCGTTGACATTTCAGAAACAGATACCCAGTTCGAGATTTCAGCTGAGCTTCCGGGAATCAAGAAAGAAAACATCAACGTGGATTTAGAAAAGAGTCGCTTAACCATAAGTGGTGAGCGTAAGATGAAAAATGAAGAAAAGGGCAAGAACTTTCATCGGGTGGAAACACAGTATGGTTCATTCACACGAAGTTTTTACTTGCCAGATACCATCGATGAAGATTCTGTTCAGGCTAAATACGAGGATGGTATCCTGAACATTACCATTAACAAGAGCAATGACAAAATAAAAAAGCAAATCGAAATCGCATAGGTTCGATTGATTAGTTAAGTGAAGCCGGGATCCGTGAAAAGGGCCCGGCTCTTTTTTTGAAAGAAGATGTAAACAGAAAACAATTTTTGGGTGCTCGTTCGTTGTTAAGCACACATCAAAAAATCAAAAACAGACTGGAATATGAACAAAGCAGTAAGAAACATTTTCGGAGTAGCCGCTGCAATGCTGGTGCTATTGGGATTTAATGCAGCAACGGAGTCGGTGAATTTGAGTTTGCCCATTTTTGAAACGGAGGTTACTCCGGCAGAAGAACGGGCCATTGTATCCCTGAAGGATTTTAATGATGCAATTGTTGACATTGCAGAAAAAACGAATCCGGCCGTAGTTACTATTACTACGGAGAGAATCCAGGAAGTACAATACATGAATCCAATGGACTATTTCTTCAGGAGTCCATTTTCACAGCCGGATACAGAAACCAGGCAACGGATACAGCGAGGGTTGGGTTCAGGTGTAATCGTTTCTGAAGAAGGATATGTGCTTACAAACCATCATGTAATTGATAATGTAGATGAAATCAAAGTTCGGCTGATTACTGGAGACGAAGTTATCGCTGAATTAGTTGGAACGGATCCACAAACTGATATTGCAGTTCTTCAAATCGATGTTGAAAATCTTCCTACTGTTGAATTTGGGAATAGTGATGATGCCAAAGTAGGTTCATTTGTGCTGGCAATTGGAAGTCCTTTAGATGAAAATTTAGCTCACACGGTATCATTCGGCATTGTGAGTGCAAGAGGTAGAAGCATAGGAATCATACGCAATGAAAGAGGACAGGCGTATGGCTTTGAGGATTTCATCCAGACGGATGCTGCAATCAATCCAGGCAACTCAGGCGGAGCTTTAATTGATATGAATGGAGAGTTAATAGGGATTAATTCTGCAATAGCTTCTCGTTCGGGAGGGAATGACGGAATAGGCTTCGCGATTCCGACCAACCTGGCGAAACGTATAATGGATGATTTAATTGATGACGGAACTGTTTCAAGAGGATATTTGGGGATGTCGTTTGGTGGGGAAGTTGATCGCACTATGGCTTTGGCCCTGGATCTTGAAGATACACGTGGAATCCTTGTGGGTAGTGTAGAGGAAGATGGTCCATCAAAAAAAGCAGGATTAAAAGAAGACGATATTATTGTGGCACTAAATGGTGAAGAAGTTGGAAACTGGGACGCATTCCGAACTAAAATTGCAGCTTTCAAACCGGGTGAAGTAGTTGAACTTCAAATCCTTCGGGATGGAGATTCGAAAACAATTAATGTAGAGCTGGGGGTGCGTCCGGATGAAATTCTGGTTGCAACAAATTCAACACCTAAGCGAGATATTGATGAAACTATTGGGTTTCAGGTTAGGGAGTTAACTTCAGAGTTAAAAAATGAACTAGATCTTGGGAACGATGTTGAAGGCGTGATCGTTAACAGTATTGAAGAGGCAAGCAATGCTTTTGAAAGAGGCTTAAGAGAAGAAGATGTGATAATAGCTGTTAAGCGCAAACCCGTTGAAGATGCTGAGGATTTTTACCAAGAGATTGAACGCAGCATCGAAAATGAAGACAAAGCAATTTTGCTAACTATCGAGCGAAATAATTCGAAACAATTTATCGCTTTTGAGATTTAAGAATTTGTTGACCCTTTATTGTACCCCGAAAAAGCCAAAGCCCAGGTCCTGAACGATCTGGGTTTTTTTATATAGGTAAAGCGTATGGCGATACGCCTTTGTTGAAGATCAGATCAATATAAATTCCTTGTCTCTAAGTAATGGACTCAAATCCTCCGGAGGAGGGAAAAACCGATCCCTGAAGTCATTCATGGAACCCAGTGTCTTATTGCTAATCAATTGTACAACTTCATCCATAGCTTCATCAGAAACAAGAAAAGGGGTATGATCGAACACACATAATTCGCCAACAAAATGGCCACAGAGCTGGTACTGCGAACAATCACTTTGCGCTTTTCCTTTTACTATGCATTTAGAAATCCATTCGTTTACATCAAAATTTTCAGCTTCTTTTAATTCCCGCAGATGACCCATATTCATATTCTCAATAAAATACTGACTCATTTTTTGCTGAGACTCTTCGGAATATTCACTGGTTATTTCTTCCATGCAATCCATACATAGTGCAAATTCCCAAACTAAATCCCGGGTACCCACGGTTGGATAGTTTACCACCGCTTTTTCAATAATGTATTCTGCACCATCAAGAAGATAAGAATCACAAACCAGGCATCGCTGAATGGGCGCTCCAGTTTCATTTGAGTAGAAAATGGGGGGGATTTCTTTTAGGTATTGACTCATGATATGAGGATACTGTAATTCCGTCAGAACCACAATTCGGGCACGGTTTTGGGAATATTTTTCTTCAGAATTAACCTGGAAGAAATTATGAATTTGAACAAATACACATTAAAAGCACAGGAAGCAGTTCAGGCTGCATTAGAGATTGCTCAGTCTGCAAATAATCAGGCCCTGGAACCTGCGCATGTAATGAAAGCTCTTATTTCGGATTCAGACAATATCATTCATACTCTTTTTAACAAGCTGGGAGCAAATATTCAGGCAGTTGATACGGTGGTGGATTTAACATTACAAAAATTACCGAAAGTGGAAGGGGCATCAGTAAGCGGCCAATATTTGTCTCCCTCATTGAAAGCAGCATTAGATTTGGCTCAAAAAGAAGCTACAGGATTAGGAGACCAATACATCAGTTCAGAACATGTGTTACTGGGACTTGCTCAAGGCAGCGACCAAATTGGTTCGTTATTAAAAGACCAGGGTGTAACAAAGGATGATGTTCTAAAGATTTTAGACGATGTCCGTGGAGGGCATAAAGTGGACGATCCTAATGCGGAAAGTCGATTTGCGGCGCTTACCAAATATGCGCGGGATTTAAATGAACTGGCAGAGAAAAATAAACTCGATCCTGTAATCGGGCGCGATCAGGAAATCCGGCGCGTAATGCAAATTCTAACCCGCCGCACTAAAAATAACCCGGTATTGATTGGGGAACCGGGGGTGGGTAAAACCGCGATAGCAGAGGGTATGGCATTGCGAATTGTTCGCGGAGATGTTCCCGAAGGATTGAAGTCGAAACGCATTGTTGCATTGGATATGGGTGCGCTGGTTGCCGGGACTAAGTTTCGGGGCGAATTCGAAGAACGGCTTAAAGCGGTAGTGAAAGAAGTGACCGAATCAGATGGGGAAATCATTTTATTCATCGATGAGATACATACACTGGTTGGGGCCGGGGCTACGGAAGGAGCGATGGATGCAGCTAATATTTTGAAACCGGCACTGGCTCGTGGAGAAATGCATGCGGTGGGGGCTACCACTTTAGACGAATACCGCAAGTATATTGAGAAAGACAAGGCCCTTGAACGCCGACTCCAAACAGTTCTGGTGGGAGAACCGAGCATCGAGGACACCGTTTCCATTCTTCGCGGATTACAGGAACGTTATGAAGTGCATCATGGGGTACGTATTACCGATTCAGCGATTGTAGCGGCAGCAGAGCTTTCGCATCGTTATATCGCGGATCGTTTTTTACCTGATAAAGCCATTGATTTGATTGATGAGGCGGCTTCAAGATTACGGCTCCAAATCGATTCTCTACCCGAAGAACTGGATGGAATTGAACGGCAAATTCGCCAGCTGGAAATCGAGCGGGAAGCTCTTAAGCGTGAAAAAGATGATTCCAAAATCAAAGGGATTGAAAAAGAGCTTGCTGACCTGGAAGAAACCCGAAAAGGGATGCGGGTGCAGTGGGAGCAGGAGCGTGATTTAATTCAAAAAGCACAGGAACTTAAAAAGGCCATTGAAACCACGAGAAACGAAGCTGACAAAGCCGAGCGCCAGGGAAATTATGAGAAAGTAGCAGAACTCAGATATGGAACGATCACACAGTTAGAGAAAGATCTGGAAAAGGCTCAACAACAAACGGACGAAATGCAGCAGCAAAAAGCTCTTCTGAAAGAAGAGGTGGATGCGGAAGATATTGCTGATATTGTTGCACGCTGGACCGGGATCCCGGTGAAGCGCATGATGGAAAGTGAACGGCAAAAATTACTGCTCCTGGAAGAAGAATTACATAAACGAGTGATTGGACAGGACAAAGCGATTGAAGCAGTAGCAAATGCCGTTCGACGTTCCAGGGCGGGACTTCAGGACGAAGACCGGCCTATCGGTTCATTCTTCTTTCTCGGCTCGACCGGGGTGGGAAAAACCGAGCTGGCACGAACACTG